>CALHJX010000149.1:0-10303 GCA_938033385.1 uncultured Collinsella sp.
CGCAGGAAGCTTGGATACGCCTAGGCGCGGTCCAAGAAATCGTCCGCACCCCCAAGGGAGCCATGGTCAGCGAAATCCAGCCCCTGTTCTTCAGGCCTGGCAAGTCTGGCTGGAGCACCTTTGAGCTGATTCGTGCCTTTGGCAACCGCGGCGAGAACGTCCCTGGCCTCAACGCGAACACTGATGGTGTTTATTGCATCGGCAGCGAGCGCAACACCGAGATCAACCTCTTCCAGATTCGTCGCGGGTATGACCCCGAAGTCGCTACCATCCAGTGGGAAATGCTCTCCCGCGCCGCGTACTCCGTCGCCATCCCGTTGTACTCCGCTCTGATAACTGAGGTCAGCCCGTACTTCAGCGATCAGACCGTCTCCTTCGATCACTGCAACCAGACTGACGTCGTGTACAACGAGGAGCCCGAGAACTCAATCAACTACGTCCTCATGGACATCAGCTCGCTCTGCTTCGAGAACCCTGACACCCTTGGTGTCAGCGTCCGTGCCTACCTCGATGCGCTCCAGAACGAGCTTATCGAGCAGAACAAGGAAGTTGACGCCGCCATGCTGGCCGAGACGACCACCGAGGGCCGCACTGCCCTGGCCAACAAGGCCGGCAAGGCTGCTACCGAGAACACCTACAAGAAGTGCAAGGCACTGCTCCAGGAGATGCGCGCCTATCAGAAGGCCGAAAACTTCGACCAGCCCTTTACCCCAAGCGACCTGAACACCGAGACCAACGGCCTCAAGGTGTCCATCACCTACGCCAAGGATGCTCTTGCCACCGATCCGGTCACCCCGGATCAGCCCGGCACTCCTGAGCAGCCTGGCACTCCCGAGCAGCCCGCTAAGCCCGAGCAGCCGGCCGCCAAGCCTGAGAAGCCTGGCAAGTCCGACACCACGACCACGGTAACCACTAACAAGACGAACACCAAGGGCGGCCTGCCCACCACTGGCGATCGTTTTGATGGCCGCATGGTGGCCGCATTCGCCATCGCTGGCGTTGCCGTCATCTCCGCGGGCGGTTACTTCCTCTACCGTCGCAATAAGGAGTAACGTCTTAGCTGAGCGGGCAAGGCAGCAATGGCAGCCTCTCGCCCGCTCAGCCCACTCTTTTGACCGGCGGGAAACCCGCCTGAAATCTTTTCAAAAAAGATTTCCCCGCACACACTTTGCTGTGCTATAGTGCAGCGCAACAGCAACTAGGTGCGACCGCGCCATGGCATCACGAAAGGAGCCACCGACATGAAGAACACGATGAAGTCTCTTAACAACTGGTGGTGGCGTGATGCGAATACGATCGGTCGACAGTGAGTCCCTCACGCCTGTTTTTGCGCTCTAGGTGATTGAAAGGCCTCCGGTTTCGACCGGGGGCCTTTTTCTATCTCGAGACCGATCGCATTCGCATCACGCGCCTCCGCTTTTCTCTTGCACTCCCATTCCGAAAGGATTTTCACCATGTCTCAGAACACCACCGCCGCCCAGCCCCGCACCGTCCAGACCGCCGACCGCGGCAAACTCGACGTCCGTGCCCTCGTCCTGCTCGCCATCCTGCTCGCTGCCGGCTTCATCCTCAACTTCACCGTCGGCAAGGCAATCTCGGGCATCTCGGGCGGCATGATCAGCCCCGAGTTCATCATCTCGGCCTTCTGCCTCACCATCCTGGTCGTTCGTCCCAACATCGGCCAGGCGCTCGTTATTGGCCTCATCTCGGCTGCCGTGATCCAGATCACCACCACTTCGCCGTTCGTCGATTTTGCCGCCGAGGGCATCGCCGCCATGCTCATGGCCGGCATCGTCAACGCCGCCGGCAAGAACGGTCAGGTCAAGCCCGTCATCGCTATTGTCGCAACCTTCCTGACCACCTTTGTCTCCGGCGTCATCTTCATGGTCATCAAGATGGCCATGCTCGGCGTGGTAGGCGAGCTCGCCGCCGCCATGCTGCCCGTCGTCGCCATGACCGCCGTCTTTAACGCCATTCTGGTCGGCGCCCTCTACATGCCCATCCAGAAGGCCCTTAAGCTCAACTAACCTGCTCGGCTTTACGAGCCACCCCATCTTGGCGTTCATTCGTCGCTCGCGTACCCAAGTACGCTTCGTTCCTCTTTCGCGCCAACCTGGGGCACCTCGTAAAGCCGTCTCCGTACTTCACCACCAAAGACTGTCCCAAACAACGAGCTCATGGACGTTCTTATACGGTTCGTCATTCAAGAAACTCCGATGACTATGAAAGGTATCCATGGAAACGATCATCAACGTCGACGATGTCTCGTTCTCCTATGGCACGCAGACCGAGCAGGCGCTCAGCCACATCTCGCTCAGCGTGAACAAGGGAGATTTCATCGGCATCATCGGGCCCTCGGGCGCCGGCAAGTCCACGCTTGCCGCCTGTCTGTCAGGTGCCGTGCCCCACCACTACACCGGCACGTTCTTTGGGTCCGTCATGGTTGACGGCCATGACACCTGCGAGGCCTCGCTCACCGACGTGTCACAGATCGTCGGCAGCGTGCTGCAGGATATCGACACGCAGATGGTCGCCTCGGTCGTCGAGGACGAGATGCTCTTTGGCCTCGAGAACTTTGGCGTTCCCCACGACCAAATCGAGCAGCGCGTGAGCGAAACGCTCGAGACCGTCGGCATCAGCGACCTGCGCGACCGCGAGATCGCAACCCTCTCGGGCGGACAGAAGCAAAAGGTAGCCATCGCCGCCATCCTCGCCATGCGTCCGCGCGTCTTGGTTCTCGACGAGCCCACCGCGGCACTCGACCCCGCCAGCTCCACGTTGGTCTTCGAGACGCTGCGTGAGGCAAACCGCGCACTTGGAATCACCATCGTCGTCGTTGAGCAAAAGGTCGCCCTGCTCTCGGAGTACTGCAACCGCGTGCTCGTGCTCAACCTTGGCGAAATCGCGCTGCAGGGCGAGCCACACGAGGTCTTCGCGCATACCGACGAGCTTCGTGCCATCGGCGTCGACTGCCCTCGCGTCACGCGTATCTTCAATAGCCTCGAGGCCGATGGCCTGGTAAGCGGTACCCCCTGCTTGGATGTCGATGAGGCTGAGCGCCTGATTTCGGGCATCGTCGACCCCGCACACGCGGCCATCGAAGCCCAGGCGCCCACCGGTTCCCCGCATGCACCGTCGTTGCGTCCTCAAGCCAAGGACGCCGAACCCGTACTCACCTTCGACCATGTTGAGTTTGCCTATCCCAATGGAGGCGCCGCCGTCCACGACCTCAACCTGACCCTCTATCCCGGCGAGCTCGTGGGCATCGTCGGCCAAAACGGCGCCGGCAAGACCACGCTCACCAAGCTGCTCACAGGCCTGCTTAAGCCCGCCTCGGGCAGCGTGCGCGTCACGGGACTGGATACCGCAACCGTTCCCACGAGCCGCATCGCTCGCGAGGTCGCGACCCTCTTCCAAAACCCCGACCGCCAGATCTGCAAGGACACCGTGCTCGACGAGGTCGCCTTTGGCCTGGAGCTTACCGGCATCGACCGTGCCGAGGCGCTGCGTCGCGCCCAGCTCGTCATCGACCGCTTTGGCTTGCCGGCCGACGAGGCGCCCTTCTCGCTCTCGCGCGGTCAGCGACAAATAGTGGCGCTTGCCTCCGTCGTAGTGGTTGAGCCCAAGATCGTCGTGCTCGACGAGCCCACGAGCGGCCTTGATTACCGCGAGTGCATGACCGTCATGGAAACGGTGCGCACCATGGCCGAGCGCGGTTGCGCCGTTATCATGGTCTGCCACGATATGGAAGTCGTCTCGGATTTTGCCGAGCGCATTGTGGTAATGGCCGACGGTCGCATCCTCGACCGCGGCCGCACGCACGAGCTATTCTCGAACATCGATCTCATGCGGCGTGCCTACGTGGAGCCTCCCCAGGTTATTGAACTCTCGCACCGTCTGGCATCTTCCGTCTCGCCCGCTTTTGCGCAGGTGAGCGAGGTCACCGATGTCGTTCGAATTACCAAGGAGATGGTCCACCGTGGTTAACGTCATCGACTACATGCCGGGCGATACGCTGCTGCATCGCCTGAATCCCGTCGTCAAACTGGGCCTCGCTGCCGCCATCATCGTCGGCATCTTCTTGTCCGACACCTACGTGGCGCTGCTGGGCTTTTTGGCACTCACCCTTGCGCTGGGTGCCTATGCCCGCGTCGTCGACCGTCTGCTCTCGCTGCTCAAGTTGCTGATTCCGCTCGCGCTTATCATGCTGGTGCTCCAGCTGGCCTTTATGCGCGATGGCAACGTGGTGTGGGGCTTTATCACCGACACGGGCCTCATCACGGGATCGAAGGCCTGCCTGCGCCTGCTGGGCGTGGCGTTACCACTCATCCTCATGCTCATGGTGACCAAACTCAACGACCTTGCCAACGCCTGCGTCGAGGTGCTGCACGTGCCGTATCGCTATGCCTTCACCTTTACCACGGCGCTGCGCTTTGTGCCGGTGTTTGGTCAGGAGATGAACGCCATCATGGAAGCGCAGACCGCACGCGGCGTCGAGTACGACACCAAGAACCCCATCAAGAAGCTTAAGCTCATGCTGCCACTGTGCGTGCCGCTGCTCATCTCGAGCGTGGGCAAGACCGATGCCACAGCCTTGGCGGCAGAACAGCGCGGCTTCTATCTGCGTACGCGCGCCAGCTCGTACAAGCGCTACCCCATCAAGGGCCTAGACATCGCCGTGCTCATCGTCAGCATCGCCCTCATCGCCATCGGCTTTCTGTTCTAGTTCACCACCGACAGCAACCGCCCAACGCAAAAGGCCTCGGCTCGCACCAAACGAGTCGAGGCCTTTACTGTTTCACCAGATAAAACCTACCAAAATTAACCTGTCCCTTTTTTAGCGGGTCGGAAGCTAGAGGCGGTAGGGGGCGCCGCTGCGGATGATGGATTCGCGCACCAGGACATCCATGGCGTCGAGGGTGATCTCGGGCATCTCTCGGTACTTCTGTAGCACCGATAGCTCGGTGCAGGCCAGAATGACGCGGTCGCAGCCGCTACGGGCGAACTCCCACATCACGCGGTCGAACTTATCCATATCGGGCTCACGTCCGGCCTTCACATCATCGTAGATAAGCGACATCACATCGTTCTGACGTTTCTCGCTGGGATAGACGACCTCAACACCCGCAGCCTTACATTCGCGGCCGTAGACGCCCGCGCCCACGGTGCCATCGGTGCCCATGATGCCGATCTTGCGCACCGGCTCGGCCGGCATACTCAGGTTGGGGTCGAACTCGCACTCCCCCATCACCGCGCCGGCCAGAGCATAGCGCACCGACTCACGCGGCATGTGGATAATCGGCACCTTCGTAAACGACTGGATCTGGTCATAGAAGTAGTGTGACGTGTTGCAGGGAATGGCAATGTGTGCACAGCCCAGCGACTCGAGTGCCTGGGCGCACTCTTTCATGGTCGCCAGCAGTTTGGCATGCTCGCCGGTCTTAATGGCCAGCGTGCGGTCGGGCATGGTCGACTTGGAGAGTACCACCATGTCGATATGTTCCTGATCGCAGGCAGCAGCCGTATGACGCACCACCTGGTCGTAGTAATACGACGTGGCCTCGGCGCCCATGCCGCCGATAACTCCCAGCTTTTCCATCGCCGCCTCCTTGGTGACGCTTGCGCAATTGCGCGTATCATACCCGCGCCCGCCCGATGCAAACCGGACGGGCGCCGCGCTCATCTACTTGTAATACGTCTTGAACAGCTTAAAGTGGCGCAGCTTGGTGTGCCACATGCGCAGCCAGCGGTTAAAGACAAAGTCGCCCTTCATAAACGAAGGGTCGGCGCCCTTGCCTTCCTTGTCCAGGCGATGCACCTTAGCGCGCAGCTCGGGATCCTTGACGTACTTGTCGACGACGCCCATGGGGACGACCATCCACAGGGCCTCGTCCTGAGCCGTCACAAACTCCGGCTCAAACGGACGGTTGAACACATACTCGTCCACCACATACTTGGCAACGTTAAAGCCGCTGTTGGTAACGTAGTAGTTGCTGCGGCCCTGGCGCGTGTTGAAATCGAAGAACTTAAACGAGCCGTCGCGCTCGTCGTACTTTACGTCAAAGTTGGAATAGCCCACAAAGTGAAGGTCCTCGAGCAACTTGCGCACGCCGCCCATGAGTTCGTCGTTAGGCTCGGTAATGATACAGGCATGGTTGCCGACACCGTGGGGCTGATGCTCCTCGAGCAGCACATGGCCCAGGCACATCATGCGGACCTTACCGTTGCGGTCGGAATAGCTGGTGAGCACGCGCATGTACTCGTCGTTGCCGGGCACGCGATCCTGCAAGATCAGATCGTCGGTGTAGCCGCTGGCATACGAATCGCGAATGACCTGTTCCAGCTCGGCGCGGTCGGCAATCTCATAGGCCTTCTTCTGGCCCTCGAACTCATGCTGCCACCACATGATGCCGTCAGAAGGCTTCAGAATCATCGGGTAAGGAAAATCGATCTGGTCGAGCACTTCGGCAGGCGCCTCACCCTGAGCATTGAGCATCGCCTTGGTAAAGGTAAACGTGTGTGGATAGGGCACGCCATGCTTCTCGCACAGCTCGTAGAAGATCTCCTTCTTCTGGCACTGCTCGAGCATGCTGTAGGGCGCGTAGGGAGCGACGATGTTATCCGCCAGCTCATGAGCATCCTTGGCTTGAGCCACGAGAGCGACATAGTTGTCGCCGCAGCCCACAAGGACAATAGTCTTGTCGGCATGCGCTTGGGCAATGCCGTTGACGGTTTTGAGCATCACGGGCATGGTGTCGATATCCACGTTGGGCGTGTAGTCGATAATCTGGCTGCGGTACGCGGGACCCGTCTGATACTTGCCAAAGACCAGACTCTTGACCTGGTACTCCTCGTAGAAGGCGCGCGCCACCGAATAGGCGTTGATGTCGCCACCAAGCAGCACGGGAATGAACTCGCGCTCTGTAAATTGCAATGCCATGGAAACTTCCTATCATGAACTGCCCACACAACGGGCGGTCTTTGCGCAACTGATTTATTCTAGCGTGCCAAGCCGCCGGCGCCCAAAGCTCCACCGTATCTATGGCAATCGACGTAATCGTCCAGCACGAAGGCCAGCACGAAGACGGCGCTCACCGTTGTATGACAACGGGCAATGAACCTACCATTGTTGTAGGATTCAGTGTATTGACATCCTCGAGCGAAAGGCGCGCACGTGCCCCAAGACCATCCGACCGATAATCCCATCCTCAATGCCGCGAGGCGCGAGCTGGCGAAACGTGCGAAAGCGACCGCTCCCCTGTGCACGGCAAACGACGCCTACAACGGACCCGCCCACATCGTCTCGATCAACACGTCGGTACACAAGGGCACTCGCAAGTCGCCCGTCGCCGATGGACGCGACACCGTTATAAAGCAATTTGGCCTCGCCACCGATGCGCACGCCGGACATTGGCACCGTCAGGTTTCCTTTTTAGCCGCGGAGTCCATCCAGACGGCGCAGGCACGCGGGCTCGACGTACACGAGGGTGACTTTGGGGAGAACTTCACAACCCGGGGCATCAACCTGCTCTCGCTCCCTTTGGGCACACAGCTCAAGCTTGGAAGCGACGTGCTCGTCGAAATCAGCCAAATCGGCAAGGTCTGCCACACCCGTTGCGCCATCTACTATCTCGCCGGCGACTGCATCTTTCCCCACGAGGGCGTTTTCGGCGTGGTACTAAAGGGCGGAGAGGTCAACGCCGGTGACGAAATCCAGGTAGTCAAGCTCGGCGACGGCACCTGTTCGTTCACCCCCGCCGAGGCCCTCGAAGAGATTGAGCAGGCTCGCCAGAAGGGCACGCTGTAGTTATAAAACCCCACGTTGAGATGGCTTTTACAGCCCAAAACTCCTCTCAAACAGAGCTCTGTAACGTTAAAGTTGAACTCTATGGTTTCTCAACAATTCATCATAACTGCAGGTCAAAGCCAAAGCCTCAAGTTCAACTTGACCCTTTGGAACCTTTAAGGTTCAAGTTGAGGTCGAAAGCAGTAGTAGAATACCGTTCGAACCATAACCTACGATTGATTGCAGAGGGACTGGATGCAGCATTCGAATCATCGCACCGCAGCGTTCATTGCGTCGAAGCCGGCTCGTATCATCACGAGCGCCGTGCTCGCCGTTGCGCTGACGGCCACGCCGATGCTCTCCCCCGTTGCGGCGTATGCCGCCTCGCAGGCAACGCAGGACCAGCTTTCCGCAGCCCAGCAGAAGATCGAAGCCGCCACGAGCGCCTACAACGACGCCCGCACCAAACTCGATGACCTGCAAAAGCAGATTGACTCCAATGAGGCAAGCATCGAGGAAATCGAGGCCAAGCTTCCCGAGCAGCAGGCCAAGGCAAGCTCCGCCATGCGCGATCTGTACAAGTATCAGAAGGGCACCAATCCCATCGTGAGCTTCCTGGTCAACGCACAGAGCCTGGGTGAGTTCATCACGACCTGCAAATACACCAACCAGATCACGAGCTCGAGCGTCGACGAGATCGAACAGCTCAATAACATGCAAACCGAACTCGAGCAGAACAAGGCCGAGCTCCAGCAGGCCAAGTCTCAACTTGAGGCAGAGCAGAAAAACGCCGAGGATGCGCTGGCGCAGGCCCAGCAGCTCCGCAGCGAGGCACAGGCAAAAGCCGAGCAGGAAAATGCCGCCGAGCTTGCCAAGCTTGAGGCCGATAAGGCCGCTGCCGCCGAGAAGCTCTCGGGCGAGGGCGTAAGCGGCAGCAATTCCAGCAGCCAGGCCACCAACACCAACACCACCATCGACACCACGGTGAACAGCTCCAATACTGGTAGCTCCGATTACGATTCGTTCATTAATGAGTGGACAGGCCGCATCGACAATTATCTCGCCGGCTCCCCCATGGCAGGCCAGGGCTATAACTTTGCCGTCGCCGCTTGGAATACCGGTGTCGACCCCCGTTGGTCCCCCGCCATCGCCTGCATCGAGAGCACCAAGGGTGCTTATTGCGCCAATTCTTACAACGCCTGGGGCTGGAGTGCCCGCGGCGGCGGTTGGCGCAGCTTTGGCAGCTGGAGCGAGGGCATCTCCGCTCACGTTGCCTATCTGGGCGCCAACTACGGCTCCACCCTTACCCCGGCTGCGGCCAAAAAGTACTGCCCGCCCACGTGGCAGGACTGGTACAACAAAGTCGCCGCTCAGATGAACCGCATCTAAGTGCAACTGCAAAGGGCCCCAATGGGGCCCTTTTCTTTTAGGTAGCGGAAGTATCGACGACGCCAGTCACATTGGCAACCGCGACTATGACGATCATGCATAGGAGCAGCACACCCAATGCCTTGAGCCAGAGTTTCGCGAGTTTCTTGCCGCGATAGCTGTCGAGCAATGCGAATCGCCGACGAAGACGGCGCTTATCGAGCAGCGCAAAATGCATAAGCACCATAAGGCCATCGACAAAGAAAAAATACTCGATTATGAGAAGCCACGTCGGGTAGCTTTGGTTTGCTCCGGTGGGGTGAAAGACGGCAAAGTGACTTCCGGCAAAGAGCACAAGTAGCGAGAAGCAGACGAGCGCATTCCAAATGCGCCCCAGAGACTCCGGAACGCGAGAGAGCAGACCGCATGCAGCGGAGGTGGCAGGCCTAGGAAGCCCTGCGGGGTTCTGGAGTCCTTGGGGCGTCAACGCCGTCTCCGAGGCCGGAGTACGGACAGGCGCAGGAGGCCGCACGGGGCGACTCAGATCGTATGCCGCGCGCGTCGCCCGTCCCAACGCTTCCGCACTCGCAAAACGTTTGGCCGGGTCGAGCGCCATCGATATGCAGACGGCATCGGTAAGTGGAGTGGGAATGCCGCGCGCCTCGCATTGCTCGCGCATGTCGAGCCCTGGTTTAGGGTCGACTCCCGTCAAGCAGAAGAACAACAGGGCGCCAAGCGCGTAGACGTCGCTGCGCACACTCGTCTGCCCAAACCCATACTGCTCGGGCGGCGCATAGGGTCGCGTGCCAAACTTGACGGTGTCGGCATCGGCGCCATCGCGCCATACGCGCGCGATCCCCAAGTCGATAATCACCAGCGATGAAAATGTCAGGCCGTCATCAGGCGTATAGTTGGCACCTGTCACGATGATATTCGACGGCTTGAGGTCGCGATGGATCACCGGCGCCGAAGCCTCCCCCGCCATTGCAAAACCGGCATGGAGCTCGCCCACGGCGTCGCAAAGGACAGGATACAATTCACGTGCATAATCGGGGGTGGCTCCCAGACGGTCCACCAGCGCCCCGAGTGTCTCCCCTTCGATGTATTCCATAACCACGTTGAGCTCGTCGCCCACACGACGACAATCGA
>CALHJX010000150.1:0-13399 GCA_938033385.1 uncultured Collinsella sp.
TGCGTCTCGCGGAACTGACGGATGGCACGGCCGATCGTGCGGCCCATCTGCGGGAGCTTATCCGGGCCAAACAGCAAAAAGCCGAAGACCACGATGATCGCGAGCTCACCCTCTCCAATACCAAACACACATACCTCCAAGGCTCGATGTGAGTCGAGCCCGCACCGCGCCATTCGGCCGGAACTCGTCTATTCATTCGGTCAAGTATAGCGCCCGGACGCCAAAACGTCCGAGCGCATCACAAACATATGCCAAACGGCACGCCCTTTTGGGGGCAAAGATTATGCAGCGGTGATCGAAATCTCCTGGTCGACACCCAACAGCTGAACCACGCGCATTACCGGGGGCTGCACATTGGTGCAGCTAAAACGCTTGCCGTGGTCGACCGCGTGGTGCGCGGCGCCCACGAGCACGCCAATGCCCGTTGAATCGATGTAGCTCACCTGGGCAAAATCGAGCTCAACGACCTCAGTGGGCTGCTCGAGCGCCAGGTCGATGGCATTGCGCAGGCTATCGGCGTTAGAGATGTCGATCTCGCCGGTTACCTTAATGGTGTAGAGCTCTGGCGTGGGGTTGGTGGAAATACCCAAATCCATGTATATGCTCCTTTACGTATCGAAGGTGCGGATAGTACGGGAAGCCGCGCGTTAGGCGCGCTCGGCACGCGCGAGCTCGGCAGCGACAAGCTTAACGGCCAGCACCAGCACATCGAGCGCGGCCTCCAGGTCCTCGACCGTGGGATAGCTCGGCGCGATGCGGATGTTGGTATCGCGCGGGTCCTTGCCATAGGGCCAGGTAGCACCGGCCGGCGTGAGCTTGACGCCCAGGTCAGCACAAAGCGCAGCGACCTTTTGGGCCGAGCCCTCGGGACCATCAAAGCTCACAAAGTAGCCGCCGCGGGGATGCGTCCAAGTGGCGCAACCCGTATCGCCCAGGCCCTCGGTGAGCTTGCGCTCAACGGCCTCAAAGCGCGGGCGCAGGAACTCGGCATGCTTTTTCATGTGCTCCTTGACCGCCTCGATGGTGGGAAGGAAGCGCACGTGACGCAGCTGGTTGAGCTTGTCGGCACTGATGAGGCCGGCCTTCAGGCGCTTGGAGAACTCCGCGATAACCGCGGGGCTCGCACCGATAAAGCCGATACCGGCGCCCGGGAAGGTGATCTTGGACGTCGAGGCGAATGCCACCACGCGGTCCTCGGTGCCCGCCGCGCGGGCAAGATCAAAGATGTTGGCGAGCTCGTCGGTCTCGTCGTACAGGTCGTGCACGCAGTAGGCGTTGTCCCAGAAGATGCGGAAATCGGGCGCGGCCGTGTGCATCTCGACCAGGCGGCGCACGGTGTCCTCGCTAAAGGTGATACCCGTGGGGTTGGAATACTTGGGCACGCACCAGATGCCCTTGATGGAATCGTCGGCGGCAACGAGGCGCTCGATCTCGTCCATATCGGGGCCGTTGTCGGTCATCGCGACGGGAACGTTCTCGATACCCAAGTCGGCGGTAATGCCAAAGTGGCGATCGTAGCCGGGAACCGGGCACAGGAACTTGACCTTCTTGCCATCGTGCGCTGCCTCGTAAGCCTCCCAAGGATCGCTACCACACGAGCCGCAACGCCAGAACATACCGGCGATATCGTGCTCGATCAGCAAGCTCGACGAACCCAGCACGAGCGTCTGCTCGGCGGGGCAACCCAGGAACTCCCCCGCCAGCTTGCGTGCCGAGGGAATGCCCTCAAAGCAGCCGTAGTTGGAGCAGTCGACATTGCCGTCGTGCAGATCGGCATCGGCATTGAGGATATCGAGCATGGGTCGAGAGATGTCCACCTGGGAGGGCGACGGCTTGCCGCGGGCCATGTCGAGCGCCAGGCCCTTGGCCTTGACCTCGGCGACCTCGGCCTTGAGCGCCTCGATGGCGGCATCGAGTTCGGTGGTTTCCATCTTCTGGTAGATCGTCTGCATGGGTGCGACCTTTCACGAAGCGGTACGTTGCAATTCTTCTAAGTATAGACCGCCACCGTCGCAACGTTATGAAGCCGTGATAGATTAAGTCCATCGCAATGAATTACGAATCGCCGCGCATGCCGGCATGAAGCGCCCAAGGAGGCACTATGGAGTACGGATCGTTCCAGGCCGAGGAATTCGGCGACCTTCAGCGCCTGGTCGACGGACTGTTTTACGACCGCCACGCCATCGACCGCCTGGATCTGATCGTACAGGCCGAAATCTTGGACCTGGCGCCCGATCTCATGGAAATCGTGAACCTGCTACCGCCCGGCTATTACGACCGCCAGTCACTTTGCGACCAGCTCAACTCCGCCTTGGCCGCCCACGGCTGGGGCGCCATCTACGGCACCGTGGAATAAACCTAGTCATTGGGGCCTGTGGTCAAAAAATAGCAAATATGAGTACTGTTACTTTTTTAGTAACAGCGATTTTGAATTAAAAAGGCCAGTCTTGGCCTTTTGTGTCCGGTTTTGGAAGGATGCATCAACATTTTTCGTCCAGCCACGCAATCGTTAATGCACAGACAGAATAGATTTGTACATTATTTTTCGCGCCTAAAATGAAACGCCGTTTGTGACAGTACTCACAAACGGCGTTTTTTGGCCACTGGGGTGTCCGGCAGGTGGCAAGTAGCACTCAAAACCGCGTTTTACACGCGCTCGAGCAGGCTCTGGCGTCTGTTTCTACGCGCCTACTCGTTCTTGGGCGCGGGGTGCTTGCAGATCACACTCATGTAGATCATGCCAAGCACGGCCGCGGTAACCGAACCGGCAAGGATGGCGGCCTTGGCAGCCAGAACCTCAAACTGGGCCGTCGGGAAGGCAAGGCCGCTGATGAGAATCGACATGGTAAAGCCGATGCCGCCCAGAATGCCCACGCCGGCGATCATATGCCAGTTGACGTTGTGCGGCAGCTCACAAGCCTTGAGCTTGACCAAGGCAAACGTCATGCCAAAGATGCCGATCGGCTTGCCCAGCAGCATGCCAAAGTACACGCCGAGCGTCACCGGGTCGGTGAGCAGCGTGCTCATGTCCACGCCCACCAGGCGAACCTGCGCGTTGACAAACGCAAAGATCGGCAGGATCACAAAGTTGACCGGTGTGGAGATCAGACGCTCCATGCGGATGAGCGGCGGGGTCACGCGGTGCATGACGCGCTCGACCTTGGTGGTCGAGACGGTAAAGTCATGCTGGCCCAGGATGTGCGCCTCGTCGTCGTAGCGGTCATCGAGCAACGGCAGGCACTCGCCCAGCCAGTCGGTCAGACTATCGAGCTTAACGCCGCACTTGGCCGGAATGGTGAAGGCCAGGATGACGCCGGCGAGCGTAGCGTGCACGCCGCTCTTGAACATGCAGAACCACAACAGCAGACCCAGTACCGAATACGGGGCAAGGCGGTAATGCTGCGTCTTGTTGAGCCATACGAGCGCGCAGGTCACAAGCGCGGCGGCGCCCAACCAAAACGGATTGGGGCTCTGACCGTAGAAGATGGCGATGGCGGCGATGGAGATGAGGTCGTCGGCGATGGCGAGCGTCGAGAAGAACACGCGCACGCCGTTGGGCACGCGGTTGCCCAAAAGCGACAGCACGCCCAGTGCAAAGGCAATATCGGTCGCCATGGGGATGGCCCAGCCGTTGTGGGCGCCGGCATGGTTAAAGATCAGGTAGATGCAAGCGGGAACGACGACGCCGCCCACGGCCGCCAGCATGGGAAGCATGGCCTGACGCGGATTCTTGAGCTCGCCAACTGTCATCTCGTACTTAAGCTCAATGCCCACGAGCAAAAAGAAGATCGCCATGAGGAAGTCGTTGACGAAAAGCTCGACGGTGAGACCGGCCGTCAGGTTGCCCAGACCCACATACAGCGGGGTCTCCAAAAAGTGATGGATAGCCTCGTAGGCATCGGTGTTGGCGCAAATGACGGCGGCGATGGCGGCGAAGACCATGACGGCGGCGGAAATCGTGCCGTTCTCGGCGATGCGTTCCCAGATGTCGTGACGTTCAAAGCGCTTGCGCTCACGAACGTTGAATAGCTGCTCAGTTGCTGCCATGGGCGGCTCCTTTCACGGGATGGCTCCCGTCTTAAAAAAGCACGGCCCGCCCAAGTGGCGGCGCCGCGCTCTAACGTATTACGCTTGCATCTAGCCTACCCTGCACGACAAGAACGCAGGCGTGGCCGAAAAGCGGAACCACAGGTTGAACATTATTTGCTCAACGGCACGGGCACGCCTGTCCAAGAGACGACGCGGCGCCGTACACAAAAAACGACCGGAGCGGGGGGCGTCCGCGATCCGGTCGTGGCGTTTAGTGAACTAAACCTAGCAGGCGGCCATGATGGGGGCAGCGACCTGCTTCTTACGGGAGAGGACGCCCGGCATCCAGACACCGTCGTGCTCGTCGGCAATGCCCAGGCCCTTCTGAGCAGCCTCGGTCTCGCCCTCGAGCAGGACCTGCGAGCCCTCCTCCATGATGTCGGTGATGCACAGGACAATGCCGTCAGCACCCTTCTCGGCGGCGTAGGCGCGCATGGCCTCGCGAATCTCGTCGATCATGCCGAGCGCGCGGCTCTTGTCGACGGTCTCGTACTGGCCGATGAGCAGCTTCTTGCCGGCGGGCTCGAACATCTTGATGTCGTTGCCGACCATCTCGGCAGCGGTGAAGGAGCCGGACGGACGGGTAAGGAAGACCTCCATGCCAAACTTGACCGGGTCGACGCCCACTTGCTCGCCGAGCTTGGCGGCAACGACGCGGTCGACAGCGGTGGTGGTGGGGCTCTTGAGCATGAGCGTATCGGTCATCATGGCCGAGAGCAGCAGCTTGGCCTGGACGTCGGAAAGCTCAACGCCGAGCACGTCGGCGAGCTTGGTGACGATGGTGCAGCTGGAGCCCCAGGGCAGGCAGATGTAGTGCAGCGGGCCGGCGGTCTCGAAGTCGCCGATGCGGTGATGATCGACGACGCCAAAGACCGTGGCGTCCTTAAGGCCGGCGACGGACTGGGCGGACTCGTTGTGGTCGGTGAGGACGACGAGCTGACCGGCCTCGACGGACTCGATCGCGCGAGGCTCGGCGATGCCGGCGTCGGCGAGCAGCTTGGCGGACTCTGCCGGAAGCTGACCAAGGGCGCAGGCCTCGTAGGTGTTGCCGGCATACTCAACCTGGTTGAGCAGCTGGGACAGGACGACGGCACTCATGATGGCGTCGTTATCGGGGTTCTGGTGACCAAAGACAAGAACGTTTGCCATGGATATCCTCCACTTGATATGTGTACTTGGACGTAGCTATGGTAGCACGCCGATGCCGAGCCTTCGCAGACGGAAGGGCCACGGCATATTTTGGGGTAGGCACGGGGGCCAAGGCTGTCCCTTTTACACCATGTTGGTGCAAAGTAACCTGACCCCCTTGCACCAGCTATTTACCGGCAGCGCGCAGGGCTACGTAGGCGGCGCCGATGATGCCGGCGTCGTTGCCGAGCGAAGCGACCTTAATGGGCGTCTCGCGCGAGGCGGAAAGCGCGTAGCGCTGGAAGTGCTCGCGAACGGCGTCGAGGTAGACATCGGCCGAGGCAGACGCGCCGCCGCCGATGAGGAACATCTCGGGATCGACCACGTTGGCAATAAGTGCCAGGGCGCGGCCTAGGTAGTCGGCCATGGTGTCGGCTGCGGCCAGCGCGAGCTTGTCACCCTCGCGGCAGGCCTGGAACACGTCCTTGGAATCTGAGGGGCCGGTGAGCTCGATGGGCTCGACGCCCGCCTTCTTGCACTCGGCAAGGTAGTTGCTCACCACGCCGGTGGCGCTGGAATACTGCTCCAGGTGGCCATGGCCGCCGCAGCCGCAGGTGCGCTCCTCAGCCGGGTTCAGGCACATGTGGCCGATCTCGCCGCCAGCACCCACAACGCCCGACACCACGTCGCCGTTAACGATAACGCCGCCGCCCACGCCGGTGCCGATGGTGACCATCACCACGTTCTGCACGCCCTTGGCAGAGCCGAGCCAGGCCTCGCCCATGGCGGCGGCGTTAGCATCGTTCTCGTACTTAACGACCGCGTCGGGACAGTGCTTCTGAATGGCGATCCTCAGCTTGGGCAGGTTAATGGCAATGTTGGCCTTGACCTTGGCATCGCCCGATGCCGGGATGGGGCACGGAACGGCCAGGCCAATACCTGCCACAAAGGCGCGCGGAATCTGCGCCTTGGCGACCACCTGGTCGATAGCCTCGGTCACCGCGGCAAAGCCCGCGGCGTCAACGATGGGAGGCGTGGGCACGCTGGCCTTGGCAAGCAGGTTGCCGTCTTCGTCGAACAGACCCTCCTTAACCGAAGTGCCGCCGACGTCGATGCCGATGTAGTACTGCTTAGGTTCCATGGGAGCCCACCTTTCTCGTTTAAACATTGCCTGTATGGTACCGCTCCCAAGGCAAAAACCTACCAAAAAGGGACAGGTTTGTTTTGGCAGGTTTTATCTGGGGTAACGCAATTGGCCGCTCAACAGACCGCGCAAGACCATCCCCAAAAATAAAGGCGCCGGGAGGCGGAGACTCCCGGCGCCCGTCAAAGGGACTATGTTGTCTGTTGGACCGCACGGTCCATCGCGGCGATAACGCCGACTAGGCCTTAAGTGCCTGCAGCTGCTTGTGGATCTCGATGAGCTCCGTCGCCATGACGCGCATGGTCTCGGTACCGGCCATCTGGTCCTCGGCATGCAGCAGAATCAACGGGGCCTCGCCGTTACGCTCGCCGTTGGCCTCTTTCTTCAGAAGCCCCATGTGAACATCGTGGCCACCGTTATAGGCCTCGTCGCCCTGCTTGATAAGCTCCTCGGCGGCGTCAAAATCGCCCTCCTTGGCCTTTTGCACGGCATTGATGTACATGCTCTTGGCGGTACCGACGTAGCTGATGATCTCGAAGCAGGTCATCTGCAGTTCGTTCATATCCTCCATACAGAGCACCTAGCCCATCACGCTGACGCAGTGGTCGATGATGCCGGCAGCGTTCATGCGGCCGTAGTCGACCATGTTGATGACCTCGACCGGAAAACGACCGGCGGCCTCCTTCTCAAAGTCGCCCTTGGTGTAGCCGATCTGCGGGCCAAGCAGCAACATGTCGCACTCGTCCAGGTGATCGTGGGCCTCGTTCATGGGACGAGCCTCGACCTCGATATCCAGACCACGGTTTGCAACCTCGGCCTGCATCTTCTGGACCAGCAGGCTCGTGGACATACCGGCATTGCAGCAGAGCATGATCTTCTTCATGGTTTCCTCCTTATAACTGCGCGGCGCGCAGACGACAACTGGTTTTATTCCTTGCGGCTATTGTGCCCACCCCCCTGCATCTTTACACAAGGGAGAGAGCCGCGGGCACCGGCACCGCGTACCGGCGCCCGCAAAGGTGAAAGGGACGAACGTTAGGCGTTCTACTCGGCGAGAGCCTCCTGCTTGGCGATTGCCTTCTCGGAAATCTTCATAAAGGGCAGGTAGACGGCCATGCCAATGACAATCTCGAGAGCCTGCCACACGCCGGCGCGCCAGTCAAAGCCCGTAGCGAGCAGGGCATTGATGACGGGAGGCATGGTCCAGGGCACCTGGGCGATGCAGGGGCTGATGATGCCTGCGCAGGTAAGGCCATAGGTGATGCCGATGAACAGATCGGGGAGGAGGACAAACGGAATCATGAGCGGCAGGTTGTACACGATGGGGTAACCGTAGATAACCGGCTCGTTGATGTTGAACAGACCAGGCAGGATAGCCATCTTGGAAACGGTCTCGGAAGCCTTGTTCTTGGAGAACAGGAGCGTGTCGAGCAGAAGCATGAGGGTGCAGCCCGAGCCGCCGATGAGGGCAAAGCTGTTAACGATCTGCATGTTCATGTAGTGATCGGGCTGGATGGTGCCACCGGCGGCGAAGGTAGCCATGTTGTCGACGATGAGCATGGTCAGGATCGGCTCGACGGTAGCGCCAGAGATGGTGGACTGGTGAATACCGACGCAGAACAGCAGGTTAGCAAGGGTGTAGATGAGGATAACAGCCCACGGACCGGCGTTCATGATGCTCTTGAGCGGGTTGGAGATGCACGTGGAGATGATGGCGCACAGATCGGTGCCGGCGCACACGGCGAGCAGGGCTGCGGCAAGAGCGAAGATTGCGAGGTTGAGCAGCATCGGGATCATGACGTTGAAGGAGTTGGAGACCGCGGGGGGCACGCCCTCGCCCAGCTTAACTTTGAGCTTCTCGACGCCAGAAATCTTGATGAAGAGCGAAACGGAGAGCAGAGCGATGATAATGGCCGAGAACAGACCGTTGGTGCCGGTGTTGGCAGTCGAAAGGGCGCCCGTGACCTCGGCGGAGGTAATCTTGTCGGTGAGCAGCGGGCTCGTGGCGGCAAGCGAGGCGGTGATCTGCTGCGGCATCATGATGACGAAGGCAGAGATGGCGACGACCACGCAAGCGAGCGGGTTATCGAAACGCTTGTTCTTGGCGAGACTGTAGCCAATCAATCCGGCCAAGATAATGGCAGAGACGTTGAGGGTGCCCAGCGTAATTGCCGAGCCCCACGTCTGAAGGTTGGCAAGGCCCGCCGCGTCGAGCGGGAACAGAGGGAACACGACGTTGTTAATAAGAACCGCGATACCCGCAAGGATATAGAGCGGCGTGATGGTCGCGAAGGCGTCACGCAAGGAACGCAGGTGAACCTGGTTTCCCACCTTCGCAGAGACCTCGGCAAACTTGTCGAGGAAGCTCTTTCCGTTGTCACTGGCCATGATTGCTCCTAACTTTCAAATCCGGCCTTTTCCTATGCGCACGGTGGTCTGTCGCCCTCTGCCACCAGATGTGCCATGTGTTGCGCGCGGCGGCGCGCGGTCTGGGCGTTCGCCCGGTCGCTAATCAACCACGTGGGTCGTGGCGACCTGTTTGAGCCAGGCTGCCGACTTCTTAAGGCGGCGCTTGTAACCGTCCATAAGGTCGACCTCGACAAAACCGTAACGGTTCTTAAAGGCATTCGCCCAAGACCAGTTATCGATGACGGCCCAATAATGGTATCCGCGGCACTTGGCGCCCTCGGCGATGGCCTTGGCCACCCACTCCAGGTGCTGGCGTACAAAGTCGACGCGGTAGTCATCCTGGATGGTTCCTTCGGCGTCACGGTTCTTGTATTCGTCCATGATGCCGATGCCGTTCTCGGAAACGAACCACTCAAGATCGGGGTAGTCCTTAGCGCAGTCCATGCCAAAGTCGTAGAGGCCCTGCGGGTAGATCTCCCAGCCGCGGCTCTCGTTCATAACGGCGTCGGGCCACACATACTCGTCGGCAAAGTGCGGCAGGCCGTACTGGTCAATCTTGCTCGCCGGCGCCTGAACGCGCGTGGGATGGTAGTAGTTGCAGCCGAGCCAGTCGACAACACCCTGTTTGAGAATCTCTTGGTCGCCGGCGCGGAACGGGAGCTTAACGCCGCCCTCGGCCAGGCTGTCGAGCACGTCGGCAGGAAGCTCGCCCTTGGTAATAAGGTCGAGCCACCAGCGATTATTGATGCCGCTGGTCATACGCACGGCCTCGAGGTCTGCCTCGCTGGGGTTCTCCTTGGTGTAGACCGGAGTAAAGCAGTTGATCATGCCAATCTTGGCATCGGCGCGAATAACGCCCTCGTCATAGGCGCGACGATAGTTGGCCACGGCCAGCGCATGTGCCAGCGAGATGTGATACTGCACAGTGCGGGCGCGGTTGAAGTCGTGGAGCTGCGGGAACCACACGCCCTCCTGATAGCGCTGTTCGGGCTCGACGATGGGCTCGTTAAAGGTGAACCAGTACTTAATCTCCTGGCCAAACTCGTGGAAGGCGACGTCGGCGTAATGCGCGTAAGCCTCGACGACCTCACGGCTCTCCCAGCCGCCACGGTTAAAGAGGTAGGTGGGCATGTCAAAGTGGTACAGGTTGACGAACGGCTCCAGACCAGCCTCGCGAGAGGCGCGGAACAGCTCGTGATACCACGCAGCGCCTTCCTCGTTAAGGTTGCCGTCGGCATCGAGCAGACGGCTCCACTGGATGGAAGTGCGATAGGTATTCAGGCCCAAGTCCTTCAAAATGCGAAAGTCTTCCTGGTACTTGGCCATAAAGTCATTGCCGGCATAAGAGCCAACGCAGTTGTAGAACGAACCCAGATCCTGGATGGACCAGGTGTCCCACAGGTTCTCGAGCTTGCCGCCCTGGTTCCACTGACCCTCAGTCTGCGGGCCGGACATAGCAGCGCCAAAGAAGAAGTCGTTGGGCAGCTGATACTGTGCCATCAAAGTCCTCGCTTTCGTGTTCTAGAGCTTCCGGTTGGAGACGGGTTTGCTTTGGCAGGTTATCCGGCGCGGGCGCGCACCGGTCATACCGATATCCAACCCGCCAAAACAAATCCTTCTCCAAACAGTACAAGCAAACGCCAATGCATCTCGCTTGTTGTCTATAACTATAGCGCTCTAATTTTCTATGTAAAGCGTCTTTTTAACTTTTCTTTATCGAACTTCTTTCATGAAAGCCATATGGATGCTTTTTAAGTAGGTATACTTTCTTAATATTCAACGCAAATATGAAGGGAGGATTGCATGATTCCCAAATACGAGGCGATAGCTGCAGATATCCGTCGAAGCATCGAGGACGGCGCCCTTAAGCCGGGCGATAAGTTGCCCACCGTCGTTGAGTTCTGCGAGCTCTATAGCGTTTCCAAAATCACCGTCAAACGAGCTATTGAACAAATCACCGAGGAAGGTCTTATTACCAGCCGACGCGGATCGGGTACCTACGTTAAGGACACGGCGGGGCTTCCCGGCCAGGCGTTTTTCCAGGGCAAAAACGACCGTGCCCAGGGCTTTTCATATGAGCACCGCGGGGAGAAGGTGACCTCGGTGGTCTACGATTTCTCGATCGTTAATCCACCAGCGGACATCGCAGCCCAGTTGGGAATTGCCGAGGATGACTTTGCCTATCACATCGTGCGCGTGCGTCAGGCCGATGAGAAGCCCATCGTTATCGAGTACACCTACATGCCCCTCGAGCTGATTCCGGGCCTTAAAAAGAAGGACCTGTACGGATCGCTCTACCGCTTCATCCGCGAGCAATGCGGGCTGAAAATTTCGAGCTTCCACCGTACCATTCGCGCCGTGGCAGCAACCGAGGAAGAAGCCGAGCGTCTGGACACCAAACCTGGCTCTCCCCTGCTCGAGCTCACCCAGATTGGCTTTTTGGACAGCGGCGCCGCCTTTGAGTATTCGACCTCGCGCAACGTTGGCGACCGCTTTGAGTTGCACAATGTAACGCTGGCCTAGCTTTGTTATCCGGTGGGTGCTCGTTTTGAGTCGTCTTACGCGGCGCCCGCACAACCTTATGGGAGTATGCACATGTCCGATTTGATTAAACTCACGCCGATCTTCCACGAGAAGATCTGGGGCGGCCGCCAGCTCGAAACCGTATTTGGTTACGACATTCCCGATGGTCCCATCGGTGAGTGCTGGGCCATCTCGGCCCACCCCAACGGCGACTGCCAGATCGCTGAGGGCCCGTACGCCGGTCACACGCTGTCATGGCTGTGGGCCGAGCACCGCGAGCTCTTTGGCAACTGCGAGGGCAAGGAGTTCCCGCTGCTCATTAAGATTCTGGACGCCAAGGACGACCTTTCGATCCAGATTCACCCCAACGACGAGTACGCCGCCAAGCACGAGAACGGCAGCCTGGGCAAAACCGAGTGCTGGTATGTGCTGGACTGCGAACCCGACGCCACGATCATCGTCGGCCAGCGTGCCAAGGACCGCGCCGAGGCCGCACAAATGATCGAGGAAGGACGTTGGGACGACATGCTCAACGTGCTGCCGATCCACAAGGGCGACTTTTTCCAGATTGATTCCGGCACCGTGCACGCCATCAAGACCGGCACGCTCATTTTGGAGACGCAGCAGTCGAGCGACGTGACGTATCGTCTGTACGACTACGACCGCCCCGGCACCGACGGCAAGCTGCGCCCACTGCACATTGAGCAGAGCCTCGATTGCATCGATTTTGACGTTCAGGCTCCGACCGACGGCACGGTAACCGCGCCCGAGGTGAACGGCGTGACCGAGCTCGAGTCGAACTCCTGCTACACCGTCGATCGCGTGCGTGTCGACGGCAGCAAGACCCTCGACCAGCGCTGGCCCTTCATGTGCCTGTCGGTCATCGACGGCGAAGGCACCGTCTGCGGCGACCCCGTCCACAAGGGAAGCCACCTGCTGGCCCCGAGCACCGTCAGCTCCATCGACCTCGAAGGCAAGATGGAACTGATCATCTCGCACCTGTAGGTCGCACCAACAACCCAAACGCAACAAGGGGCTCCCCCGTTCTTCAACGGGGGAGCCCCTTGCCATGTCTAAGTATTCAGCCCACCCGGCTCTCCAGATCAAAAAGCGAACGAACAAAGCGACGTTCGTCCAGCAACGTTACCCAAGGACCTGGGCGGGCGTATAGGGCAACATCGATCGCGAGTTCCGCACGCAAAGGAGAGCACTTAATGTGCTCTCCGTCTTGCGCAGGACTGCCCGAGCAGGCGATGTTGCCCTATACGCCCGCCCAGGTCCGCCAGGATCACGACAGCTTGACGATCGGAGCAAAGCCCTTCATTAGCTTTTTGGTCTGGCCGGTCTTTTCGAATTGAACCTCGATCATGTCTCCGGCGACCGAAATCACGGTACCCGTGCCAAAAGTCTTATGGCTCACGGTATCGCCTGCGGCAAAGTCCTGCGATGCGCTGGCGCGATCGACCTTGCGCCCCACCGTCGGGGACACCTTGGACGAGGGCTTTTTGGCTCGCGGTGCGCCCGAGCCAAAGGTCGAGGCAACACGGCCAGCGTCGGGCGAGACCCCACGATGGCGCTCGGTCCCGTAGCTGCTACCGCCAAAGAAATCGTCAAAGCTCGATCCGCCGCGCGAACCGGAACCGCCAGTCGAGCGCGTATGCGAACCAAATACCTTGCCGCCGTACATATCCGAACCCATGCCCGAGCCAAAGGTGCCGCGACGGTCGCCGCGCTTCTCCCAGCCCGTGCCCTCAAAACCGGCAGAACCGATACCGCTAAACTCGATATCCTCAAACGGAATCTCGTTGAGGAAGCGCGAGCGCGGGTTGGCAGAGGTCGAGCCGTAGGTGCGACGCGTGGCCGCGTAGGTCAAGAACAGGCGCTTACGGGCGCGCGTGATGGCGACGTAGGCCAGGCGACGCTCCTCCTCAAGCTTACCCGGGTCATCGCTGCCGCCAAAGTCGTGCACGTGCGGGAAGATGCCCTCCTCCATGCCGGCCACGAACACCGCCGGGAACTCCAGGCCCTTGGCGGAGTGGATGGTCATCATGGTGATGGCATGCGTCTCGCCGGCCAGGGAATCCAAGTCGGAGCGCAGGGCCAGCC
>CALHJX010000151.1:0-3648 GCA_938033385.1 uncultured Collinsella sp.
GCGCCGTCGCCTGCTCGACACGCCTGAATCCGGTGTGCTCGGCCGCGTTGCGCTCGCCAACCGTCTAACCCGCGCGGTGCTCGCCTTTACGGCGCTGTTCGCCATCCTTATCGGCAACCTCACCTATGTCCAGGTCATCAAGGCCAAGGACTATCAGGACATGCCGACCAACAACCACACCATCGCCCGCTCCAAGTACATCCAGCGCGGCTCCATCATCACGTCCGACGGCGTGACGCTGGCCGAGTCGCTGCAGCAGGAGGACGGCACCTACGTACGCTCCTACCCCAACGGTAACCTGGCAGCGCACGTGGTTGGCTACGTGAGCCAGCAGTATGGCACCACCGCCATCGAGAGCGTCATGAACGACACGCTCACCGGTTCTAAGGATTACTCCAGCTGGAACAATGCCATCGCGTCGCTCGCGGGCCAGACCCAACCGGGCAACACCGCCAAGCTCACCATCGACTCGCGTATCCAGACGGCGGCCGAGCAGGCACTCAAGGGCTTTAAGGGCGCTGTAGTGGTCATCGACCCGCGTACCGGCGCGGTGCTCGCATGTGCCAGCTCGCCCACCTACGACAACACCAACATCGATGCCCTGTTGCAGACGGGCGGCGGCGAGGACGGCTCCATGTACAATCGCGCCATGGACGCGCTGTACACGCCGGGCTCAACGTTTAAGGTCGTTACGCTTTCCGCGGCACTCGAGACCGGTACCGCCAGCCTTACCAGCACCTACCAGGCGCCCGGCTCCATGGACATCGGCAACGCACCGGTCACCAACGATGCCAACGAGAGCTACGGCACCATCAGCCTGCAGCAGGCCTTTGCCGTGTCCTCCAACGTCGTCTTTGGCCAGGTGGCAAACGAAGTTGGCGCAAACACGCTCGTGCAGTTTGCCAACGCCTTTGGCTACGGCCAAAAGCTCGGCCAGGACCTGACCTCCGCGGCCTCCATCATGGCCGACCCGTCGCTCATGACCGAGTGGGAGACCGCCTGGGCCGGCGCCGGCCAGCCTGTCGGCATGGACCACACGCCCGGCCCGCAGACCACCGTCATGCAAAACGCCGTGATTGCCGCCGCCATCGCTAACAGTGGTGTGGTCATGGACCCGTACTTTGTAGCCCAGGTACTCGCCCCGGACGGAACCGTGGTCAAGACCACGCAGTCCCGCTCGCTGGGTCAGGCCGTCAGCTCCGCCACGGCCGACCAGGTCAAGCAGGCCATGCTTGCCGTCGTCCAGTCCGGCACCGGCACCGATGCCCAAATCCCCGGCGTCAAGGTCGCCGGCAAGACTGGCTCGGCCGAGACCGGCGGCACCAACGTCAACTCGATGTTCGTTGGCTTTGCACCTTACGATTCACCCACGGTCGCCATCTCGGTGGCCTTGGAGGATTTCGACAAGCATGACGTCAAGGCCGCCAAGATTGCCGGTATCGTCCTGACCGCGGCGCTTGCCGCACAGGGAGCGTGATGCCCATGATCGAATCGGACACCCGAGGCGCGCCGCGACCGAAGAGTTAGCGGCAACACGCCACACGGCCCCAGCGGCCACATCGTAGGTACTACACACATCGTTGAGCGAATAGTTATGTTAGGAGCAGGAATGGAACAGAGGGTCCTCGGGGGAAGATACCTCCTCAAGGATAAGGTGGGAACAGGCGGCATGGCGACCGTCTACCGTGCACAGGACCAGGTCCTCGACCGCACGGTAGCCGTCAAGATCATGCTGCCGCAGTATGCTGGCGACGCGACCTTCGCCGCACGCTTTAAGCAGGAGGCCCAGGCAGCAGCCGGCCTCTCCTCCCCCTATATCGTGGGCGTCTACGATTGGGGCAAGGACGGCGACACCTATTACATCGTCATGGAGTACCTGCGCGGTACCGACCTTAAGAGCGGCATCAAGAGCCACGGCGCCCTCGACCCCAAGAAGGTCGCGCAGATCGGCTCGCAGATCAGCTCCGCGCTTTCGGTCGCCCACAAGCACGAGATCATCCACCGCGACATTAAGCCGCAGAACATCATGGTGCTGCCCGACGGCAACATCAAGGTGATGGACTTTGGCATCGCGCGCGCCAAGAACAGCCACCTCACGCAAGACAACAACGTGCTGGGAACCGCCCACTACGTCAGCCCCGAGCAGACCCGTGGTCAGGACCTCGGCCCCACCTCGGATATCTACTCGCTGGGCGTCGTGATGTACGAGTGCGCCACCGGCCGCGTTCCCTTTGACGGTGACGACGCTATCTCGGTCGCACTCAAGCAGGTCAACGAGCTGCCTATTCCGCCGAGCCAGATCAACTCCGGTGTCGACGCCGACCTTGAGCGCATCATCCTCAAGTGCATGGAGAAGGACCCGGCAAACCGCTTCCAGACCGCCGACGAGCTGCGTCAGGTGCTCAACAGCTACCTGTCGGGCCGTGCCGTCAACGTCTCGGAGCCCACGCGCATCATCGGTGCCCCCGGTGAGCTGGGCGCCACCAAGACTCGCGAGCTTTCCGATCAGACGCGCGCCATGGTGCGTCCCGTCTCGGGCGTGAGCGGCCAAAATACCGCCCGCAGCTCGGTTTCGGGCTCCACCGGCTCCTACGAGGTCGAAAAGCCCAAATCCAACAAGAACAAGATCATCGCCGCCGTGGTGGCAGCGGTTGCCGTCATCGGCATCGTGGTGGCCTTTGCCACAGGACTCTTTGGCGGCGAGCAGGTCACCGTGCCCGATGTGCTGGGCAAGGACCAGCAGACTGCCGTCGAGCTGATCAAGGAAGCCGGCCTCGAGGTCGGCACCATCGACCAAAGCTACAACGACGATGTCGACGAGGGCAAGGTCGCCGAGCAGACGCCCAACGGCAACACCAAGAAGACCAAGGGCACCAAGGTGAACCTGGTAATCTCCAAGGGCCCCAAGCCCTCCGAAAAGGTTGAGGTTCCCAAACTTGTCGGCCTGACCAAGGACCAAGCAGAAGCCGCACTGGCAAGCGTTGGCCTGAAGGGCAACGCCTCCGAGGAGGCCAACGAGGCTGATGAGGGCCAGGTCTTTGAGCAGGGCACCGAAGCCGGTAAGGAAGTCGCGAAGGGCACGACCATCTCGTACAAGGTCTCGAGCGGCCCGGATACCACGTCCGTCCCCGACCTGACCGACATGACCGAGGCCCAGGCGCGCAACGCCCTCGATATGGCAGGCTTTGGCGTCGACGTGAGCTACCAGGAGAACGACTCGGTTACCGAGGGCACCGTGATCAGCTGGAACCCCAGCGGCAAGCAGAAGCCCGGCGCCACGATTACCGTCGTCATTGCCAAGAAGTCCGGCAAGGCCACCGTCCCGGGCAACCTGTACGGCAAGAGCATCTCCGCCGCCGTTACCGCGCTCAACAACGCCGGTTTCTATAACATTGGCTTCTGTGACCAGAACGGCAATCCCGTAAGCGGTAACGAGGATGCCACCGTTACGGGCGTCTCCCCCACTGGCAAGCAGTCCACCGACAGCACGATTACGCTGACGGTCGCACTTTCTGGTTCGGGCTCGGGCTCGGGCACGAGCACGGGCGACGATTCCGGTACGACCAACTAGTCGCCACCCCACCGCTTATCGCGGCTTTCGCCGCAAACATATTCGCTCACAGGCGCCCGCTTGCTCCCCCAGCAAGC
>CALHJX010000152.1:0-2932 GCA_938033385.1 uncultured Collinsella sp.
ACCGCCCCGCGGTCCAACTTTCTGTCCGCACCCCCGAATGGCTGTTCAGAGGCCTATTCAGTCCCTATTTCACCGCAACTTATGGGTGGGGATGGCTACGACGCCAGTGTGGCGATGACGGCTTCGTCGCCGGCGTATATGAGGGTGTTGCCGTCGGGGATGATCGTCTGGCCGTCGCGTTTGAGCATCACGACGATAAAGGGATGCTTGCCTTGCGGCACATCGCGAAGACGCTGGCCGGCCAGGCGACCGTGGGGGGTTACGGTGACCTCGCGCAGCGTAACCTCGGCACGCTCTTCAAACGTCGGCGCGGCCATCACCAGCAGGTCACCTTCCTCGATGACGGTATCGCCGTTGGGCAGCACCGGGTGCGCCCCGTCGCGCAGCACCAGGACCACGAGCATGTCTGTGGCGCTGCCAATGTCCGCGAGCGAGCGTCCGGCAAACGGATGTCCAGCGCCCACCTTGAGCTTTACAAACGACATGCCGTCTTCGTCGCGGTAATCATTAAAGGTACGGCGCACGTCGCCGGTCGCATCGATCATATCGAACTTCTTCGCCACCGCCGGCAGCAGCGAGCCCTGCACCACAATGCTCGACACGGCAATCACAAACACCAGGTCAAATAGGTCGTGTCCGCCGGGAACGCCGGCCACCACGGCAAAGAGACTAAAGACGACCGAAGCTGCTCCGCGCAGACCCGCCCAGCTTACGAGCGCAACCTGGCGAGGGCTCGTCCTAAACGGCGCCAGCAGCATGCCTACGGCGATGGGGCGGCTCGCAAAGAGCATAAACGCCATGAGTGCCAGGCCCGGTAGCAGCATTTGCGGCAGGCGTGCGGGTGTAACGAGCAGGCCCAGCAAAAAGAAGATGGTCATCTCTGCCATCTCGGTGAGGGTGTCAAAGAAGTGCGCCATTTCGACCTTGCCGGTGATGTCGCTCGCACCCAGCACAATGCCGGCCAGGTATACAGCCAAAAAGCCGTTGCCGCCCAGGTAGCTTGGCAGCGCATAGGCGACGATGGCCACGGCGAACAAAAAGATGGTCTGCGCGTCCTTGGCCGTTGCGTGCGCGCGTTCAATCAGGCGGCCCGCCGCCCAGCCGATGGCAAGGCCCAGGCCCACGCCCAGGATAATCTGCTTGGTCAGCAGTGCGGGAATGTTGATGTCGCCGCCGGCCGCGAGTGTGGCGAGCACGGCGGTGAGCATGTAGGCGACGGGGTCGTTGGAGCCCGATTCGACCTCGAGCAGCGAGTCGGTGCCACCTCTCAGCGACAGGCTGTGCTCACGCAGTACGCTAAAGACGCTCGCCGCGTCGGTGGATGCCACGACCGATCCCAGCAGCAGGCCACCGATCCAGTCGAACCCCAGCGCGAAGTGGGCGAACACGCCGGTGATGGCGGCAGTGATGACGACGCCGAGCGTGCTCAGCAGCACCGCCGGCGCAGCGACGGGCTTGGCGCGGTCGATATTGGTGTTAAAGCCGCCGTAGAACATGATGAACAGCAGCGCCGTGCTGCAGACGGTTTCGGTGAGTGCGTAGTCGCTAAAGTCGATATGCGTCGGGCCGTTGACGCCCAACAGCATGCCCAGCGCGATAAAGATGAGCAGGGTGGGGAAGGGGAGTTTTTTGCCGACGGGTTTGATGGTCAGGCACAAAATGATGACGAGGCCGATAAAGAGAAGGATCTGGTTCATGGATGGTGTCCGCTCCTGGGTGGTTGGCGTGGCACGGTCAGTTGTCTGCGGTTATTTGTACCCAAAGATGGTGGGTTTATGGGGTTGGATTGCGGGCGTGCGCGATATCGTCATAGACGGCTGCCGTCTTTGCTTCTGCTCGGAAACCCTTTCCAGCTTTATTGCAACGGAGTACAATGAGTAACATTTAAGTTCAACTTGAAGTTTTAGTTGCGGCGTCGGGCTTCGGCCGCAATGCAAGGAGAGGCGTACCATGGCGATCTATGTGACATCTGATGCTCACGGGCACGTGCGTGCGCTTGACGAGGCCCTGTCTAAGATCTCGTTGACGTCCGACGACACGCTGTACGTGCTGGGCGACATGATCGATCGTGGGCCCGATCCGGTCGGCGTTATTAAGCTCGTACGCTCGCTGCCCAACGCCCGCGTGCTCAAGGGTAATCACGAGCAGATCATGCTCGATGCCATCATTGGTCAGGATCCGCTCGATGCCGAGACCTGGGATATCAACGGTGGCTGGACGACGCGCGAGCAGCTCAACGACATGGAATTTGAGGCATACGAGGAGCTCGTGCGATGGATGGCCGCGCTGCCGCTCTACGCGGTGGTCGAGACCGAGGAGCGCCCGTATCTGCTGGTACATGCTGGAATCGAGATGAAGGCGGCGCGCGCGTTTTTGCTTGAGCATGGTGTCGATTGTGCCGATGGCGTCGGAGCGGTGGGTGCCGATCGCGAGCTGCTGCAGCAGATGCTCGCAGTGCAGTCGTCCGATGACCTGCTGTGGATTCGTCACGGCTATTGGGATGTGCCGACCGGGCTGCTTTCTACCGAGGGTAAGGGCCCGGTCGTGGTGAGCGGTCACACGCCCACGGTATCGCTTGGGCGCTATTGCGAGGTCGGTGGTCTGGCGGGGCTCGATGAGGAATCGGGACGCGGGCGGATCGTGCGCTTGGGCGGCGAGGACACTGCCGGCGTGCCCGATCGCATCGACATAGACTGCGCTGCCGCCACCGGCTCCGAGTTCGGTCGCGTGGGCATCCTGCGGCTCGATGATGGGGCGGAGTTCTACGCGAACATCAACCCGGGCGAATAATCGGTGCAAGGGGTAGCTAATTTGGGACGGGGCTTTTTTGACTACTTTTGCCCTTCTGCCCGCTAATTGATTTCTCTGGGACGGGGATTAAATAAGGCTCTGTTAGACCAGGATTGACATACATGTGTCCCCACGGTGCCAT
>CALHJX010000153.1:0-10602 GCA_938033385.1 uncultured Collinsella sp.
AGGCCGGCCTTGGAGCTGCCGCCGTGGCACTCGGCCCCATCAAGGTGGGCGCCGTGGTCTCGGTCAACGCCTGCGGCAACGTTGTCGACCCCTTCACCGGCGAGTGGGTCGCCGGTATGCGCGCCGCAGCCGATAGCGACCAGATCGTCGACATGGAACTCGCAGCCTTTGCCGCCGCCGGATCCATGCAGATGCCGCTCGACCGCACCAACACCACCATCAGCTGCATCGTCACCAACGTGGAACTCACTAAGGCACAAGCCACCAAGGTCTCCCAGATGGCCGCAGACGCCTACGCACACGCCATCCGTCCCACGCACACCACCAACGACGGCGACACCATCTACACCCTCGCCAGCGGCAAACTGGGCGCCCAGGCAAGCGCCGCCGTTCCCCTAGACCTGCTGGGCATGCTCGCCGTAAGGGCCCTACAGACCGCCATCGTAAACGGAGCAAAAAACGCCAAAACCTCCCACGGCATCCCCGGCGCCGCAAAGTAAACCAGCTCGTCCGGTTGCCCGGTGGGGCTTGGTTATGTTTGCTGCTCTACAGTCCTGGCTCGCACGAAGAGCACATTAAGTGCTCTTCGGCTCGTGCGGAACTCGCGACAAACATAACCAAGCCCCACCGGGCAACCTACCAACCAAGTCTTTTCAGCCCAGGCCCCTGTGTACCGCGCGTCCAAGATCTTCAAATTCAAATAACCTGACAATCGATTCTTATAGCAGAGGCCCCTTGGCCTTTAGTTTGTTACAAGTTCCGCACGAGCCGGAAAGCACTTAATGTGCTTTCCGTGCGAGCAGGACTGTTCGCAGTAGCAAACTAAAGGCCAAGGGGCCCAGTCAACCTATCAGCAGCGATTACTCGGCAGCTAGTTGAATTTGAAGATCTTTGAGGCAAGACGGTATAGGCCGAGTGTGGTTTTGTCTCCGGCCCGTCCACGCAGGTTGGTGAAGAAGCCGACCACGCCGTAGCGGGCACGACGATACATGCGCTCGTCGTAGGCCTTCAAATCATTCCACAGCGTCTTTAGGCGCTCGTCGGCGCAATCTTCCTCGGAAAGCTTGGTAAGCACCGAGCAGATCGCCATCATCATGGTGAAGTAGCCCATCATGTACGAACGCAAGCGCGACGACTCAACATCGCTGTACAGATGGTACGACTCCATCATGATACGTGTAACACGGAACTGCTGGTCCAGACGCTTGACCATCGTGGCCTCGTTGACACTCTGGCCCTCGCGACCGATAAAGTAGCGATAGAGGTCGATGTCGGCGTAGTACATGGTCTTGCAACGCGGCAGCGGCACGTAGGCGTAGATGTTGTCCACATAGAACGTGTGCGGCGGCATGGGAAGGTTGGACTCGCGCAGCACATCCGTGCGATAGCACAGGCTGTGCATGAGTAGGTTCTGGTCCAGGCGGAAATGACCGATCTGATCCCAGGAAAAGATCTTCTTGCGCGGCAGGGCAAATTTGTAGCCAATAGCGGTATGCGTGCCCTCGTAAACCTTCTCGTACACGTAGTTCGAGATAAACAGGTCAACGCGCTGGTCGCGCTCCTCAAAGCCACGCAGAATCGACAGCATGGTCGAAAGGGCAGCGCCGTCAAGCCAGTCGTCCGAATCAACAACCTTGTAGTAGGTGCCCTGTGCCTCGCGCAGACCCGAAAGGACGGCAATACCGTGGCCGCCGTTCTCCTGGTGTACCGCGCGAATGATACCGGGATAACGCGCCTCCCACTCATCGGCCTTATCGGCCGTCTCGTCCTTGGAGCCGTCGTCCACCACGATAATCTCGATATCGGTGGCGTAATTGCTCCCCTCCAAGATGGAGGTGATGCAATGGTCCATGTCCTTGGCGGCGTTATACGAGGGAATACCGAATGTTATGACTTTATGCATGGCAGGCGATAATCTCATCCGAAAGATCGAGGGCTGAATTGGTCACAGCGTCCATATCGTAGTAACGATACTCGGCCAGACGACCCACCGGGTGGAAGTTCGTCAGGTTCTGGACGCGCTCAAGATAGCGCTCATAGAGCTCACGGTTCTCGGGCTCAAGAATGGCGTAGTACGGTGTCTCGCCCGAGCCGGGCGTATAGGCCTTGGAGTACTCCTTCATGATGGTGGTCTTGCCGGGCAGGACCTGACCGGTCATGTTCTTGAACTCGGTGATACGCGTGTAGTCCTCGCTCGTGGTGTAGTTGACGGTGCCCACGGGCTGGAACTGGTCCATATCGAGCGTCTCGAACTTCATATCGAGTGTGCGGTACGGCAACGCACCCAAGTCGAGGTTGAACAGCTCGTCGAGTGGACCGGTATAGACAATCTCGCCACCATAGACCTTGCCGTCGATCTTGACGGTGGTCTCGTCGATCTCAAAGAGATCGCGGGCGTCCACGTCGCAGAACACGTCGATCAGGTCGTGGTCGAGCATGTGCTCAAAGAGCGCCGTGTAGCCCTCCTGCGGCATGCCCTGGAAGGGGGCTTGCGGGAAGTAGCGGTCATCATCGCCCACAAAGACGGGAACGCGGCCGGTGATCGAGGGATCGATCTGATCGGGCGTCTGGCCCCACTGCTTCATGGTGTAATGCAAAAAGACGTTCTCGTAGACGTAATCGGCGACCTCGGCCAAGTCGGGGTCGTTCTTCTTACGCAGCTCCATAATGGGCACCTTGACATCCTTGCCAAAGGTCTCCACGAGCTTCTGATACAGCTCCTCGCCGCGCTCGTCACCAAAGGCGAGCTTGAGACTCGCATGGTTGAAGGGCACGGGCATAAGGGTACCGTTGATGTTGGCGAGCACCTTGTGCTGATAATCCGTCCACTTGGTAAAGCGCGACAGGAAATTGTGCACGCGCTCGTTAAAGGTGTGATAGATATGCGGACCGTACTCGTGGATCAGGATTCCGGCCTCGTCAGTGCAGTCATAGGCATTGCCCGCAATGTGGCTACGGCGCTCCAAAACGGCAACACGATAGCCGATGGTCTCGGCGAGACGGCGGGCACAAACGGCACCGGCATATCCAGCACCGACGACAATCATGTCGTACGCGCCGGCGTTAAAGCCTTCAGGCAGGCCTGAGGTAATCTGCATCGATACTCCTTGTCAAAAGCCACGGGCTCGTTAGCTGGGCTTTTCTCGAACATTCTTCGAGACACATTTATCAGAGCGATTATAGCGCTAATGCGTCCTATAATGAGCTTGCCACACAAGGAAAGCTCAAGCACCGCGGCGAACATTAACGTAAGGTAAACCCGCTAGCAGCGGGTTTATTCGTGAACAGCCGGGCGCCTGGAGCTTAGCGAAACGCTTGTAAGGAGTAACATGAGCGATTTCCTAAACCGTATGAAGTCTGCCGCCAAGGCCGACCTTAAGACGATCGTCCTGCCCGAGGGCGAGGATCCGCGCACTATCGTCGCGGCCACCAAAATCATCGAGGAGGGCCTGGCAAAGATCGTCATCCTGGGCAACCCCGACGAGATCAACGTTCCCGGCGCTACCGTCATCGACCCGCGCAATGCCGAGAAGCACGAGGAGTATGCGCAGAAGTTTGCCGAGCTCCGCGCCAAGAAGGGCGTTACCATCGAGCAGGCTCGCGCCCAGGTGATGGACGCCACCTACTTTGGCACCATGATGGTCAAGATGGGCGACGCCGACGGCCTGGTCTCCGGCGCCTGCCACTCCACCGCCGACACCCTGCGCCCTGCGCTTCAGATCCTCAAGACCGCCCCGGGCACCAAGCTGGTCTCGGCCTTCTTCGTGATGTGCACCGACACCCCGCAGTTCGGCACCGACGGCACGCTGATCTTCGCCGACTGCGGCCTCAACATCAACCCGTCCTCCGACGAGCTCTCCGAGATCGCCATCGCCTCCGCTCACTCCTGGTCCACCTTCATGGGCAATGTTGAGCCGCACGTGGCCATGCTCTCCTACTCCACCATGGGCTCCGCCGGTGGCGAGGTCGCCAAGAAGGTCCAGGAGGCCGTGAAGTTCTGCAAGGAGAAGGCTCCCGAGCTCGCCATCGATGGCGACCTGCAGCTCGACGCCGCCATCGTCCCCACCGTCGCCCAGCTCAAGGCTCCCGGCTCCTCCGTCGCCGGTAAGGCCAACGTGCTCGTGTTCCCCGACCTCGAGGCCGGCAACATCGGCTACAAGCTGGTCCAGCGCTTCGCCGGTGCTGACGCCTACGGCCCCATCCTGCAGGGCATCGCCAAGCCGGTTAACGACCTTTCGCGCGGCTGCTCTGCCGACGACATCGTGGGTGTCGTGGCCATCACCGCCGTCCAGGCTCAGATGGCTGAGTAGCGTACATATCCCCTCGGGACAGGAATTTCCGCCCGCTAGCAAAAGGCCTCCGGAGCTGTTGCTCTGGAGGCCTTTCGTTTACTTGCAAATGCGCGCGTTAGTTGTTCTTGGTCAGGCGCTCGACGTCGTGGGCGATCATGTATTCCTCGTCGGTGGGGATGACCATAACCGTGACGGAAGAGCCGGCGGCGCTGATGACCTGTGGGCCGTTGCCCACGGCCTCGCGGTTCTTGTTGTTGTCGATGCGCACGCCCAGCCACTCGAAGCAGTCGCAGAAAGCCTTGCGGATCGACCAGTCGTTCTCGCCAATGCCGGCGGTAAAGGTAATGGTGTCCACGCCCGCCATGGAAGCGATCATGGAACCGGCCTGCTGCATGGCCTTATAGGCGAACATATCGAAGGCGAGAAGGCAGCGCTCGTCGCCCTCGGAGGCGCGCGTGCGGATGTCGCGGGCGTCGTTGGAGATACCCGAAATGGCAAGCAGGCCGGACTGCTTGTTCATCATGTCGTCGACTTCCTGGTAGCTGTAGCCGCCCTCGCGCTGCAGGTAGCACACGGTAGCCGGGTCAATGGACCCGCAGCGGGGACCCATCATCAGACCGTCAAGCGGCGTGAGGCCCATCGTGGTGTCGCGGCACACGCCGTCCTCGATGGCGGCAAGCGAAGCACCGTTACCCAAATGGCACGAAAGCAGACGGTGGCAGCGCGAACCCAGGATCTCCTTGGCCATCATCCACTCATAGCGGTGGCTCGTGCCGTGGGCGCCGTACTTGCGCACGTGGTACTTATCGCACACGTCCTTGGGCAGCGCGTAGGTATAGGCGACCTCGGGCATGGTCATGTGGAACGAGGTATCGAAGACGGCGACGTTGGGCAGCTCCGGATACTTCTCGCGGCAATACTCGATTGCTGCGGCCTCGCCGTAGTTGTGCAGCGGGGCGAGCGGGGCCACCTCGAGAATCTTAGCCATGACCTCGTCGTCGACGACCGCGGAATCATCGAAGTGCCAGCCACCCTGAACGATACGGTGGCCGATGCCATCGATCGTAAAGTCGGTCTTCTCGAGCTCCTCGAGCACACGCGCGATAGCCGAACGATGATCCGGGAAGGGGACCTCCTCGGTCTGCTTGGCGCCACCGTTCTCGGAGTGGCCAAAGATGCCCATGTCCGAACCGATACGTTCGCAGTTGCCCTTGGCGAAAACCTCGCGAGTATCGGTATCCAAAAGCTGATATTTGAGGCTTGAGCTGCCGGCGTTAACAACAAGTACGTTCATGAGACTCCTTTGCAGTGCAATACGGTCGACGCAGACCCCTTAAGGCGGCCGCATTTTAATAAGAAGTTATCACAACTTGATAAATAGCTATCAGGCATATCGCCCAACGAGCACAAAAGAGGGGCCGAACGGCGCTCGGTCGTCCAGCCCCTCCCCTCTTGCAATTACTTGCCGTTGACGATGCGCTCGACGTCGGAAGCGATCATGAACTCCTCGTCCGTGGGAATGACGAAGATCTTGACCTTGGAATCCTTGGCAGACAGGCACCAAGCGCCGTCACCACGCAGGGCGTTGCGGGCATGATCCATCTTGACGCCCATAAAGGCCAGACGATCGGCCACGCCAGCGCGAACGGCCGGAGCGTGCTCGCCGATGCCGGCAGTAAAGACCAGGGTGTCCATGCCGCACATGGAGGTGGCCATCTCGGCGGCCTTGGCGGCAATCTTGTAGACAAACATGTCGAAGGCGAGCTGAGCCTCGGGGTCGCCAGCGGCGGCGAGCTCCTCGACGTTGCGGCAGTCATTGGTCTTGCCGCCGGTCACAGCCAAAAGGCCAGACTTCTTGTTCATCATCTCGTCGACCTCGTCGAAGGTGTAGCCGCCTTCGCGCTGCAAGTAGCACACGGTAGCGGGATCGATGGAACCGCAGCGGGTGCCCATCATGACACCGTCGAGCGGGGTGAGGCCCATGGTGGTGTCCATGCACTTGCCGTCCTCGATGGCGCACAGGGAAGCGCCGGAGCCGATATGGCACACGACGACCTTGCGGGCCTCGCCGTTGGTCATCTCTGCGACCTTCTTGGAGATGTAACGGTAGCTGGTGCCGTGGGCGCCGTACTTACGGATGTGCAGCTTGTCGCAAACATCCTTGGGCAGGGCGTAAGTCTTGGCGACCTCGGGCATGTTGAAGTGGAAAGCGGTGTCGTAGACCGTGACGTTGGGCAGGTCGGGATACTGCTCGAGGCAGTACTCGATAACGTTGGCCTCGGGGTTGTTGTGCAGCGGCGCCAGCGGGGCGACCTCGCGGATCTTGGCGAGAACGTCCTCGTCGACGAGGGAGGAGTCGCCAAAGTACCAACCGCCCTGAACGATGCGATGGCCAATACCCTCGATCTTGACGCCGTTGGCCTCGAGGTCCTTCAGGACGACCTCGATGGCGACCTTGTGGTCGGGGAACTCGATGTTCTCGGTCACCTTCTTGGAGCCATTGGCAGCATGGGTGAAGGTACCACCGGTAAAGCAGACGCGCTCGCAGGAGCCCTTTGCGGACACCTTATGGGACTTGGTGTCGATGACCTGATACTTAAGGGTCGAAGATCCCGCGTTGACGACCAGAACGTTCATGTGTCTCCCTACTAACAGGCGGTGTGGCGCCGCCAGGTTACATACGCTTCAATAATAAACCCAAACGCCCTCGCGCTCGGGTTTATTGCGTTGATATATAAGTTATCGGTGCCTAAATACTCATGGCCTTTGACTTGTAAGACGAAATAGCGCGGGGATATACACCAGGGAAGAAATCCCGAGCGCAACAAGCAATACGACTCGAATGCCCGCGATGCTGCTCAACGCAGCATTGAACAGATAGAAAAGGATGGCACCCACCGCCACCATCTGGCTTTGAACCGAAATCAGTGAACAACGCATCGAAGAATCGGCAGCATTTTGGAAAACTGAGTATTTGATTGGGGCAAACAACGAGTACGCAACCGTCTGCAGCACATAGAACACGGGCAGCAAATTAGCCGGAGTAAGGGGGATCAAAAACAAAGCTGTCAATACTAAGCGAATGATGCCGCAAATACGCGCAAAACGGCCCTTGTTGACATGAGCAATCACACTGGGCACAATAAGCCCCATGGAGGCCGAGGCAAGGAGCTGGACCGCAATGGTCACACCCGAAGCGACGGCATTCATTCCGCGGCCCGCAAGCAGCAGTGAGAAAAAGTCTTCCAGGGCGACAAAAGCAAATGCCTGAGAACAGTCCATGATGAACGCTGAACGAAGAATGCCATTACACGCAATAGCGGCACCGATCATCTTCGGGCTAATTCCACGCTCAGGTGTCCCCGCAGTGCCCCCTCTTCGCATCTCAGGAATGCAGACAATGACAACCAACGTCAACACCATTGCGATGATATCTGCCGAAAGACCAATGAGATATGCACCGACTGACGAAATGAAACCGCCCACGCAAGCGGAGATGGCATAAGAGGCATAGAAAACAAATCGCTCAAAGACATTAAGTCTTACGAGCTGGTCCTGAGAGACGCTGTCAATGTAAATCGCTTCTATGGATCCGCTCAGACATGCAACGGCAAAACCTTTGAGAGCAAACGCACCGATTAAAAGCAGAGGAGAACGGACGAGAAGCAGGGCGACATAGTATCCAAGCATCCCCACGACGCCAACGAGACCGCTTGTCTTTCGTCCAAACCTATCGGCAATATAGCCAGTGGGAACTTCGAGGATGAACTTGCTCACTTGATATGCAATCATCATGCTAGAAATCGCCACTATCGAGAATCCGACGAATTCAAGGTAAACCGTCAGAAAATACAAAATGGTGCTGAAGTTCGACAGAAAAACGAACGTCATATAAAGCAAAACCGTACGGTTTTTCATGCTCCGCCCTCCAAGAGCCAGCAATCTAAATCGGAATCTTGGAAAAGCATGAGGGCAAAGCTGTCAGCTATGTGTTGCAAGGCGTCAATAATCACTTGACGTCTCGAAGCCAATTAATCTCACGAAGCAAGATGACGCAATAGGTGAAGAAATACCGTCTGGTGTCGATCAGTCCAGGAATTTTGCCGATAGCAAAAGTAGATGGGCAAGGCTACGTCATGCGAACCTTCAATGGAGCACTCGCTCACTTCTGATCCATCCGATGCGAGAGAAGAGCCAGAAAAACCCAATATCAATCCCCCGGCTTGAAGAAACTCAGTCTGCGCCCTGTTTCCGTATTCGACGTCGCGGAGGCGGAAATTAACCAGCTGAGCTTCGGGGCATTAATTGATCGCATTGAGACAGGGCGACAAATTAATGGGAACAGCTAACCTGCCGCCCAGTAACTCACGAACGGTCATAGCACCCACAGATTGATGACCCGCTGGGCACGAAAGAACCTTGAGCTCCTTTTCACCCAAGTATTTCGAAGAAAGGACACTGTCCCTTGGTTCCTCAAATGAGATGGCCGCATCCGAAATGCCAAGCACAAGTGATTCAAAGCATGTAGCCGTTGGCTGATGCCACACATCAAGGTGAATCTGAGGGTGCGAGCTTTCAAACGAGTCGTACCAGTTTTCGGAAAAAAGACGCCCCCGCCCGTGAAGACAGGGGGAGTAAAGACGGAAATGGCCGTCGGGCGAAACGCCGCCGTTCCCCGATTGAGCGTACTTTTTGAGATCGTCGACTTGCGCCAGGATCACGCGTGCACGATGCGCAAATTCTCTGCCCGCCGGAGACAAAACAGCCTCCCCCGCCGATCGGTCGAGCAAAACAATCTGATACTCAGATTCCAACTTTTTTATTGCCGACGAAACGGCCTGCGGACTCACGTGAACGGCGCGAGCCGCTTTGCGCACGCCGCCATAGTTCGCTACCGCTTGAAGGTATTCGAGTTGAGAAAGCTGCATAGATTACTCCAAAGGCAGCCAAGTCGACGGACTACGCGCCCTCAGATGAGGTTCTCGCCCAGGTTTTTGCCACCGAGGACGTGCATGTGGAAGTGCATGACGGTCTGGCCGGCGTTGACGCCCTTGTTGGAGATGACGCGGAAACCGTCCTCCAAGCCCTTGGCCTTAGCGACCTCCTGGATGGCGTGAGCCATGGCGCCCATGGTCTCGGCAGATACGTTGTCGGCGATGTCACTGTAGTGCTTCTTGGGGATCACGAGCGTATGGACCGGCGCCTGGGGATTGAGGTCGTCGAAGGCGATGACCTGGTCGTCCTCATAGACAACGGTCGAGGGGATCTCGTGGTTGGCAATTTTGCAGAAGATGCAATCGCACATGGTTGGTTCCTTTCTCACAGACCAAGGCAATTATATTTGGTCGGGATGGTTAGAACGAGAGGTTGTCGTCCGTGTTGGCGGCTTCGCCGTCGGCGAGCACGTCGTTGCCGTCGACGTCCTTCAGGAGCACCGAAACCTTCTGCTCGGCATCGGACAGGCGAGTACGCAGGCTCTTGAGGAGCTCTACGCCGCGGGTATAGCTCTCGAGCGACTCCTCAAGCTCCATATCGCCCGACTCCAAGCTGCGGATGATGAGCTCCAGCTCCTGCGAAGCCTGCTTGTACGTAAGCTGTTCGACCGGGGTCTTCTCTGCCATATCTATTTCCTTTCCTAAAGGTTTATCGCTATGAAACGCGGTCTACTCGACCGTATTGACCGTTGCTGCCACGTTGCCGTCTGCCATGCGCACGCGGATGGCGTCGCCGGGCTTAAAGGTCTTGGCGCTCGTAGCCACACCATCATCGCTGTACGCGATGGAATAGCCGCGAGCAAGCACCTTGAGCGGCGACAGGGCATCGAGCGAAGCCGCCGCACGGCCCAGGTCGGACGATGGCTTGCTGAGCATCGTGCGCCCCTGATGCTCCAGGCGGGAGCTTGCGAGCGTGAGCGCATGGCGCTTGCCATCGAGTCCTGAGGTGCTTGCGATCAAGCGCTCGGGCAGACGCTCGAAGTTGGAGCGGAAGGCCCCAACCGAACGCGTTATGGCGCCGGACAGACGATCGGCCGTCAAGGCAAGCTCAGACTCGCGACGCTCGACCATAAACGTTGGATCGTTGAGGCACGGGCGGCACGCGGCGGCATCGAGCGCATCGCCCAGACGAGCCGTATAGGTGTCCCAAGCACGACGACCGCGCTGGTTGAGCATTTCCAGATCAACCTGATTCGACCCGATCATCGAAGCCATCGCGGCGCCCAGACGCTGATGGCGCGTCTCGAGCACATCGGCCAGCTCCGTCATAGCCGGCGCCACCGATTCTGCCGCTGCCGTTGGCGTGGAGGCACGGC
>CALHJX010000154.1:0-7439 GCA_938033385.1 uncultured Collinsella sp.
ACCGCAGGAAGCTTGGATACGCCTAGGCGCGGTCCAAGAAATCGTCCGCACCCCCTCCTGGACCAACATGAAGGCAGGAGGGAGCTCCAGGTCATAGTTATGGTCGACAACGGTGGTAGCTGTGAGGCTGCCTTCTGCGTTGGCTTCGTCGCAGGTAATGGGTGCTGCGACATCGGTTTCGGGCATTTCTGTCGCCAGTGCTGCGCAGGGTAGCAAAAGCAGTCCTGCCACAAGAATGCTTACTCCGAAGGCGGCGATTCTGGCGTCTGCATGACGCTTGACGTCGCGGATAGACAGGCCAGTCCGTTTGTTATGGGTCTGCGGTGCAACATGCTGTCCATACATAAGACGCTCCTTGTTCGTAGGCCGGTTTCCGCGGATCTATATTGCGCCTGGCCGATGCGGCTAGACTCTTTCACGCGAACGCTTATGCGAGCAGGGAGAAAGCTCAAGCTAATTTTCTCACAGTCGATACTTTGCGAGCAACGATTTGCTGTTCAATTCTCGGAGAGAGAATCAAGGTGGCCGAGGAGTTATCAGGCAATGAGATTGTGTCTAGAGAACACGAACGAGAGATGCGATCTACAGACGACTGAATAGCTCCATCCGTTTTGGTTACAACGAAATGTATGCCGCGCGCCTGCGGCATGAAGAAGGGAGATTCTTATGAATATCGTTGTATTGAGCGGTAGCCCGCGCAAGGGCGCCAATACCGACACCATGGTCGAGGCGTTTGCTGAGACCGCGCGTGAGGGTGGCCATACGGTCGAGGTCATCCGCGTTGCCAGTAAGAAAATCGCTGGTTGTCTGGGGTGTCAGTATTGCTTCGCCCACGAGGGCACTTGCGTGCAGAAGGATGACATGGCCAACGTGATCGAGTCGCTGAAAGACGCCGACATGGTTGTCTTCGCTTCGCCTATCTACTGGTTTGATATCACTGCGCAGGAGAAGGCCGCCATCGATCGCCTATACGCCTTCGGTGCTACGGGCTTCCCGTTCACCAAGACGGCCCTTTTACTCGATAGCCACAGCGAGGGCGTCTATGATGCGGCGATCGCTATGTACAAGTCGACCTGTGCGTACTGCAAGTGGGAGGACCAGGGCATTGTCGCCATCAGCGGTATGACCGAGCGCGACAGCATGGCATCGTCGCCCAAGTTGAAAGAGGTGCGAGAGCTCGCTCGCAAGCTCGCCTAAGGACAAGAAGAACGCATGGCAATCAGCGTTGGCGGAAAGCCTACTTCCCTTACCAAGAGGATTAATGATTGCCATGCGTTGATGTCCTTATGGACAATCTCCGCGTGCTAGGAGACTTTCTCGCTCAGGAACTCCCTGAATGCGGGGATGTCAAAGCCAACGAGACCACGCCCACGTTCCCCGATGACGCCGTCCTCGAGAAGGCGGCGTTTGTATTGGCTTGCGTAGTTGCTGGCGACGCCCATGCGTTTGGCTATCTCCGAGACCCTGCTGGGGCCAGAATCGGGCAGCATCGCGAGTAAAAACTCAATGTCTTTATCGGAAAGCTCTCGATAGGTCGTTTCGAGAATGCGATCACGCAGCTCCATGCGTGCGAGTAGGGAACCCTGCTGGACATCGGATGCACTGATTTGGGGCGAGTTCTCCGAAACATCCCAAGTGCGATATCCGACGAGCTGCATCATGTAGGGGAATCCGTCGACGGCCTTCACAGCATTCTCGAGCGCTTCTGGTGTGATTGAACGTCCTCCGGCCTCAACGGTTTTGCGAAACGCGTTTGCAATTTCAACGTCAGTGATTCGTCCTAACTGATGATATTGGGAACGCCTGAGGAACGAGACGGAATCGTTACGCAGCAACGCCGATACTTTGTAGGGCAGTCCTGCCATGAGTAGGGCAACTTTTTTACCTTCGCGTACAAAGTGCTGGTAAACAGAGGCAAATTGAAGCATTTCTTCGAGATCGACGGTGACTTCATCGATGGTAATGAGAAGTCCGATGTCATGTTTTTCGAGTTGCTTAAAGATGCCATTCATGCGTGTGCGCCAGTTGCCCTGGACCTCTTGAGCATATGTCCAATCGATGCCCACTGGACCAATTTGAACGCCGTTTATGCGCGCATGAGGCTGTGAGAGGTAGCTATCTGCGGCTTCTTTGGTTCGCTCGATAATATCTTCGAGCATGCCTGGCATGGCGGAGACATTTGCTGCGATCCAACCGTGTTCAAGCGCCGTTTCTGAAAGGAGCGAGAGAAGCGCCGTCTTGCCCGTTCCCCTTGCGCCCGTAAAAATAGTCGACAGGTTTGGATCTCCCGGGCCGTTGATAAAACCACGGTTGATGTCACGCAGAATATGCTCACGACCCGCTAGAAAGGGAGGGATACTTCCGAACGTCGGGGTAAAGGGGTTCTTGCTGTACTCCATGGTGTCTCCTTTGCAAGTTTTGCTAATTTTTGCAAGTTTTGCTAATTTTTGCAAGTTTTGCTAACGACCGACCAAAGGGCATCGAAGCAGTGACGCTGACATTTTTTAACGCAGAAAAATAAGCAGAAATCAATTAATCTGCGTTAAGAAATAGTTGAGAAGAAAAACGACGAGTCCCGGGCGCAATGCCGTTGCGCTCCGGGCCTCGTCGCTTTGCGAAGTATCTAACGGTCTCGTTGCCGTGGTACCTAGTCAAACAGGCTCGGCATGTCGTTTTCTTTCATGAGGGCACCGGCTGAGGGGAGGCTCTGCGCGGTGAACTTCTCGGCCGAGACGCCGGCGCCAAGAATCTCTTCGGTCGTGCCGACGGTGGTGACCGAGCGGCCCTTCTTGGCCGTAAAGGCCTGGACGCCCTGCGTGTTGGTGGTCGTCTTGGTCTTGAGCAGCGACGTGTTGAAGTTCATCAGTCGGTAGTCGCTCGAGACCAGCGCGATGTCACGATCCTCCTTGAGCACCTGGGCATACAGCAGCTTGCTGCCGCCGTAGATGGCGTTCTTGAGGCGTTTGCGGTTGGTCTTGGTGACGTATCCGGCAAGCGCGACACGCACCACGCGGCCGTTCTCAAAGACGAACAGCACGTCGGCCTTGTAGTCCTCGGGGTCGATGACCCAGATGACACTCTCGTCGGGTTCCATCTCAAGATCGGTCGGCAGGTACGAGCCCAGCTGGGCCGACTTGGTGTCCTCAAACGCCGCAACCTTGCACTTGTACACCTGGCTCTTGTTGGTAAACACGAGCAGCTCGTGCGTGTTGGAGGACGGGAACTCGATAAAGGGTTTGTCGCCGTCCTTGTACTTGAGCGTGGTCGCCTTTTTGAGTACGCGGTCCGTCATCTTCTTAAGGTAGCCATCGCGCGAGAGCATGATGGTGACCGGGTACTCCTCGACCTCGGGCTCCAAGCTTACTTCGATAACCTCATGGGGCTCGATCCTGCCCGTGCGGCGCGGCATCACATACTTCTTGTTGACCGCGGCCAGCTCGTCGCTGATGACCTTCTTGATGTTCTCCTCGCTGGAGAGGATCTCCTCAAGCTCGGCAATCTCGCCCTCAAGCTTAGCGATGTCCTTGGTGCGGTTGAGGATGTACTCCTCGTTGATGTTGCGGAGCTTGAGCTCGGCAACAAACTCGGCCTGGGTCTCGTCGATGTCGAAGCCGCGCATAAGGTTGGGCACGACCTCGGCCTCGAGCTTGGTGCCACGGATGATGGCGATCGCCTTGTCGATGTCGAGCAGGATCGCCTCGAGGCCGTGCAACAGGTGCAGGCGCTCGGACTTTTTTCCCAGGTCAAAGTTAATGCGGCGACGCGTGGACTCAATACGCCACTTGACCCACTCGTGCAGGATCTGACGCACGCCCATAACGCGAGGGTAACCATCGACCAACACGTTGAAGTTGCACGAGAACGAATCCTGCAGCGTGGTCGAGCGATAGAGCTTGGCCATGAGCTTGTCGGGGTCGACGCCGCGCTTAAGGTCGATGGCGATGCGCAAGCCCGAGAGGTCGGTTTCGTCGCGGATGTCAGCGATCTCCTTGACCTTGCCCTCTTTGGAGAGCTTGACGATGCGCTCGATGATGACATCGGTCTTGGTGGTGTAGGGGATTTCGTACACCTCGATGATGCGCTCTTCGGGAATCCAGCGCCAGCGGGAGCGAATCTGGAAGCTGCCAAGGCCGGTCTCGATGATCTTCTCCATCTCCTCGCGGCGGTAGATAATCTCGCCGCCGGTCGAGAAGTCGGGCATGGGCATGTACTCGAGCAGATCGCAGTCGGGATCCTGCAGGTAGTGCATCGTGGCGGTGCAGACCTCGTTGAGGTTGAAACCACAGATGTCAGACGCCATGGCGACACCGATGCCCTTGTTGGCCGAAACCAGAATATTGGGGAACGTGGTGGGCAGCAGGCGCGGTTCCTTCATGGCGCCGTCGTAGCTGTCGACGAAGTCGACCGGGTCCTTGTCGATGTCCTTGAAGATCTCGGCGCTGATGGGGGAGAGCTTGGCCTCGGTATAACGCGAGGCGGCGTAGCTCAGGTCGCCCGAATAGTACTTGCCAAAGTTGCCCTTCGACTCCACGAAGGGTGCAAGCAGAGCTTCGTTGCCCGTCGCCAGACGCACCATCGTCTCGTAGATCGCGGCATCGCCGTGCGGGTTGAGCTTCATGGTCTGACCCACAATGTTGGCGCTCTTCTGGCGCTCGCCCTTGAGCAGGCCCATCTTGTACATGGTGTAGAGCAGCTTGCGGTGCGAGGGCTTAAAGCCGTCGATCTCGGGGAACGCACGCGAGACGTTGACGCTCATGGCGTAGGGCATGTAGTTGACTTCGAGCGTCTGCGTAATCGGCTGATCAGTGACCTCGGAGTGCAGGCCGATGACGTTCTCGGCGTTGACCTGCTTTTTCTTTGGCTGGTTCTTCGTCTTCTTCTTTGCCACGATTTCCTCTTGAACTTCTTATGGGCCGTCGTTATCGATTTGCTGCTACTGCAGGTCCAGCTGGTCCAGGTATTCCTTGCCGTGCTCGGAGATATGGCGCTTGCGGCCTGCCTCGTCGTTGCCAAGCAAAAGGTTGAACATGGTTTCCATCTTGGTGACGTCCTCGGGCTCCACCTTGATCAGGCGGCGCGTCTCGGGGTTCATAGTGGTGAGCCACATCATGTCCGGGTCGTTCTCACCAAGACCCTTGGAGCGGTTGATGGAGCACTTTTGGTCGCCGATCTCCTTAAGGATGCCGTTCTTCTCGAGCTCGGTGTAGGCAAAGTAGGTCTTCTCTTTGCAGTTGATCTCGTAGAGCGGCGATTCGGCGATATACACGTAACCCTCGTCGATAAGCGTGGGCACCAGGCGGTAGAGCATGGTGAGCACGAGCGTACGGATGTGATAACCGTCGACGTCGGCGTCCGTACAGATGATGACCTTGTTCCAGTTGAGGTTGTCCAGGTCAAAGGCACCAAGGTTCTTGATGCGCTTGTCCTTGATCTCCACGCCGCAGCCCAGCACGCGCATGAGGTCCATGATGATGTCGGACTTAAAGATGCGTGGATAGTCCTCCTTTAGGCAGTTGAGGATTTTGCCACGGACGGGCATAACGCCCTGGAACTCGGCATCGCGCGAGGTACGAATGGCGCCTGCTGCCGAGTCGCCCTCTACGATGTAGATCTCGCGGCGGCTCTTGTCCTTGGAGCGGCAGTCGATGAACTTCTGCACGCGGTTGGCCATGTCGGTCTTCTGCTGCAGGTTGGTCTTGATGCTCTGACGCGTCTTCTCGGCGTTCTCGCGCGAGCGCTTGTTGATGAGCACCTGCTCCATGATCTTGTTGGCGGCGTCTTTGTTCTCGATCAGGTAAGTCGAGAGGCGCTCCTTAAAGAAGGCCGTCATAGCCTGCTGGATAAAGCGGTTGTTGATGGCCTTCTTAGTCTGGTTTTCATAGGACGTCTGGGTGGAGAAGCAGTTGGTCACCAGCACCAGGCAGTCCTGGACGTCTTGCCACTTAATGCCGCTCTCATTTTTGTTGTACTTGCCCTGTTGCTTAATGTAAGCATCGATGGCACTGGTCAGAGCGCTGCGGGCGGCCTTCTCGGGCGAGCCGCCATTCTCGAGCCACGATGAGTTGTGGTAGTACTCCTGCATCATGAAGGTGCGCGAGAAGCACATGCACGCGGTGATCTTTACATTGTAGTCGGGCAGGTCCTCGCGATCGCGACCGCGACGGTCGGCCTCGATAAAGAAGGGCTCGGTGAGGTAGTCGGTACCGACCTTCTCGAGCACGTAGTCTTCGATGCCCTTGGGGTAGCAAAAATCCTCTTCGGAAAACTCGCTATCGTCGCCTTCGATGCGCAGACGGAAGGTCACGTTGGCGTTGACCACGGCCTGGCGGCGCATGGTCTCGCGATACCAATCGTGGGGGATGCTGATGGAGGTAAAGACCTCAAGATCGGGACGCCACTTAATGGTGGTGCCGGTGCGATCCTCGCTGCTGGGCTCAATCTCGAGTGCCTTCTTTTTGGCACCGACGACCTTGCCCTTCTTAAAGTGCAGGGAGTACTTGTTGCCGTCGCGCCAAACCGTGACGTCCATGTATTCGGAGGCGTACTGGGTTGCGCATGAGCCCAGGCCGTTGGTGCCGAGCGAGAAGTCGTAGTCGCCGCCCTGGTTATTGTTGTATTTGCCGCCGGCGTAGAGCTCGCAAAAGACGAGTTCCCAGTTAAAGCGCTTCTCGGAGGGGTTCCAGTCGAGCGGGCAGCCGCGGCCGTTGTCCTCTACCTGAATGGAACCATCGCGAAAAGCGGTAAGGGTGATGAGCTTGCCGTAGCCCTGGCGCGCCTCGTCAACGGCGTTGGACAGGATCTCGAAGGCGGCATGCGCGCAGCCGTCGAGTCCGTCCGAGCCAAAGATGACGGCGGGGCGCAGGCGTACGCGCTCCTCGTCCTTGAGCTGGCGGATACTGTCGTTACCATAGTTTGCGGTGTTTTTTGCCATACTCGCTCTCTCGGTGCTCCTTTGCTGCGTTTAAGTCATATAGATAGTCAAGGTAGCATAGCCCAGCCCACAGACGATTCCACCCAACACGAAATCCATCGAACAATTGTTCGGAGTTCGATGGAGATTCGTTTACTCGGACAAAACCGAGTCGGCTCTGTCCGAGTAAGTTTGAATAGCAAATCGAAATTGCTATGTCCGCATAGCGATGGCGGATATGGTTTCCGTAATGACAGATATAGTTGACATTGGCTGATAGATGCAATATATATGTGTCATGTTGCAACGGATATCTGTCCATTACTACGAAAGGAACTCCATGCCGGGCAAAAAGAACCTCCGCATGAAAGCGGCGCGCGCGGCGGCTGGCCTTTCGCAAGCTGACTTGGCCGAGGCCGTGGGCGTTACGCGCCAGACCATCGGCCTTATCGAGGCGGGCGGCTACAATCCCACGCTCAATTTATGCGTAGCTATCTGCAAAACGCTGCACGTCACCCTGAACGATCTG
>CALHJX010000155.1:0-7544 GCA_938033385.1 uncultured Collinsella sp.
TGCCACCGAGTCGATCGCCGAATCGGGAATACGTTCGAGCATGGAGTCGGACGCATCGGCGAGCGACTCATTGATGCGGTCGGCAAGGTCGGCCCGGACGCGCTCCAGCTGATCGGACAGACGCCGCCAGCTCGCCAACGAGCACACTGCGTCGACCATCATCGCAACCGCGACGATAAAGGCGGACAGCCGCACAATCAGCACCGGCAGATGGCCAAGCAGCCCCAACAATGCCGGCTCCACTAAACGGCAAATGCACAACGCACCCAAGCCAAACGCGCATGCCCAGTACAGACAGATGCGTCCGTGCAGGTTAAACGGCAGGTGCGAATAGTCCCAAAAGCGAGCGCCTGTTGTTTTTTCCAGCAGCACGCCCACGCTGTACTCAATCACGCTGCATACGAGCCCTGCAGCGACAAACTGGCTCGACGCGTCAGGAATCCCGCGCAACAGCAGCCAGCAGGCAATGCCGCCCGCGCCATAGATAGGGCAGCACGGCCCCAGCAAAAAGCCGCTGTTGGCAAAGCGTCCGTGGTTGAGCATGGCGCAGACTGTCGATTCCCATGCCCAACCGCAAAAACCGTAGAAGGCAAACGAGAGTACCAGCGCCGAGAGCGGACAGGCGGCAAGCGTCGCGCCGTCAAATGCCATGTCGATCGCGGTCCCCACCGTCTACCCTCTCCTCTTCTCGCTCGATTCGCCACTCATGCCATCGTCCGCCTCGTCCTTGCGCGGCAGGCAGCCGGCAACCGTCTCGCGCAGAGCGCACCATTTATCCGCCAGGCATACAATCCAAGCTTCACGACACGTCGGCGGCACTGGCACCAGCGGAAACATATGCCGCACGATAATATTCCGTTCGCGCGGCGTCAGCTCAAAATCTTCCTCCGCACGTGCCAGGGCAAAAAACGGGTGGCGAAAGCCATGCAGCCGATGGCTTGGGTCGGGATCGTGCCAGTCATAGAGAAAGTAATCGTGCAGCAGGGCCCCGCGCAGCAACGAGGCGCGGTCAACCGAGACACCGACGCGGGCCAAGCGCTCGGCAAAGGACAGACTCGCCTGCGCTACCGAGGTCACATGCGTATACACCGTCACATCGCCATGCTGGATAAACTCGCGCGTCAGGTCCAGACGGCCCGCCTGTGCCAGTTGACGGGCAGCATGGTCCACTTCGCACGCGATTTTCTCGGCACGAACGACATCGGACATGCTGCCTCCTTCCAGCGGCTCACGGCGACAAGCCACGGCCTGCACGCATTGAATAAAATCATCATGGAACCTATCAGTATGGCATCGGACAAAACGTTTTGCCCCGCCGGTTGGCGAATTACCGCGCCGCCGTCACATATCAAACGCCAAAATGTGCGAGACTGTTTTGTGCAATTGTGCCGGCCGAGGGAGCGCCGGCGCTCGATTCGCATGGAGTAACCCACAACGATGCTGCTTACGCAAACGACAACGCCCGAGGACGTCAAGGCTCTTAATCGCGCCGAGCTCCCGCAGCTCTGCGACGAGATTCGCCACGCCATCCTCGAAAGCTCCGCCGCTGTCGGCGGACACGTTGCCCCCAACCTGGGCGTCGTTGAGCTTACGGTCGCGCTCCATCGCGTGTTTAACTCCCCCACCGACAAAATTGTCTTTGACGTGTCGCACCAGACCTACGCCCACAAGGCGCTGACTGGGCGCGCGTACACTTATATCGATCCGGAGCGTTATGGTGAGGCTTCTGGCTTTGCCAATCCCGACGAGTCCGAGCACGACCTGTTTGCCATGGGGCATACCTCGACCTCGGTGAGCTTGGGCTGCGGCCTTGCCCACGCGCGCGACCTGGCGGGTGACACGTATAACGTCATTACCGTTATTGGCGACGGTTCGCTTTCGGGCGGCCTGGCGTTTGAGGGCTTCAACAATGCCGCCGAACTCGACAGCAACCTGATCATCATCGTCAACGATAACGACCAGTCCATCGCCGAGAACCACGGTGGCCTCTATCGCAATCTGGCCGAGCTGCGCACCAGCAACGGCACCTGTGAGCGCAACGTTTTCCGCGCGATGGGACTCGACTACCGTTATTTGGACGCCGGCAACGACGTGTTGGCCCTGGTCGACGCGCTGCAGGAACTGCGCAATATCGATCATCCCATCGTGCTGCACGTCTCCACCGCCAAGGGCAAGGGCTTTGAGCCGGCCCAGAGCGACCCCGAACGCTGGCACCACGTGGGTCCGTTTGACATGGCGACTGGGCGCAAGCTTTGCCCGGGCCATCCGAGCGAGCCCGCGCCGCGCACCTATGCTGACATTACGGGCGAGGCGCTCAGCGCCGCCATCGAGCGCGATCCACAGGTCGTTGGCATCACGGCCGCCACGCCCTACATTATGGGCTTTACACCCGAGCTTCGCGCTGCCGCCGGTAAACAGTTCGTCGATGTGGGCATTGCCGAGGAGCACGCCGTGACCTTTGCCACCGCGCTTGCGCGCTCGGGCGCCAAGCCAGTCTTTGGTGTGTACGGCACGTTTTTGCAGCGCGCCTACGACGAGCTGTGGCACGACCTGTGCCTCAACGACGCCCCCGCAACCATTTTGGTGTTTGGTGCGTCAATCTTTGGCACCACGTCCGAGACACACCTTTCGTTCTTTGATATTTCCATGCTGGGCGGTCTTCCCAACATGCACTACTTGGCGCCGGCCTGCATGGAGGAATATCTGTCCATGCTGAGCTGGTCGCTCGACCACCGCGAGCATCCCGTGGCAATCCGCGTACCGGGCATCGGCCTGGTGAGCCGTCCCGACCTTGCGCCCGCCGAAGACACCGACTACAGCGCCGTTCGCTACAACGTGGTGCGTCAGGGCCGCGACGTTGCCGTGCTCGCGCTCGGCGATTTCTTTGAGCTGGGCGAGCGCGTGGCAAACCGTCTGACTGCCGAGTACGGCATCGAGGCCACGCTCGTCAACCCGCGCTTCGCAACCGAGCTCGACCGCGAGTTCCTCGACAGCCTTGCCGCCGAGCATCGCGTTGTCGTCACCCTCGAGGACGGCATCTTGGACGGCGGCTGGGGCGAGCGCGTAGCATGTTATCTGGCATGCATGCCGTTGCGTACGCGCACCTTCGGCATCGCCAAGGGCTTCCCCGACCGCTACGACCCTAACGAGTTGCTCGCGCAGAACGGCATGACGGTCGAGAACATGGCCGCCGAAGCCGCGAGACTACTCAACGAGTAAGAAAACCTCCGCAAGGGAAGCACCCCTGCGGAGGTTTTTATTTTCGCGACGCGATTATCTCAATCTGTAACATCTAGGGCCCGAATTCCCGTCTAACTGTTACAGATCTAGATAAGACGTCGTAGTCCCAGACCTTTGTCTCAATCTGTAACAGATAGGGACCTTTTGACCGTCCAGATGTTACAGATTGAGACATTCGAATTCCCCTGAAGAGAAAATCTCGATCTGTAACAGGTAGAACCCATTTCCTCGTCTAACTGTTACAGATTGAGACAAAGCAGCGAGACAGGCCACCACATCTGCAAGAACCACCACAAAGGTGCCTGTCCCTTTTTGGTAGGTAGAATAACCCATAAGACAAGTATGTTTCTGAGTTATTTCGTGTTGACCCATTTGAGCGCGATAGGGTATAACTCTACTCAACCGCTAGGGATTTTATTGAGAAAGGTGTTCTACCATGAGCAAGAACCTCTCCCAGCAGGTCGTTCTCGACCGCCGCGGCTTCGTTGCCGCCACCTTCGCAACCGTCGCCGGCCTTGGTCTTGCCGGCTGCTCTGACACCAGCGCCGAGGCCGACAAGGGTTCCGCCACCGGCTCCTCCAAGGACTCCGAGGATACCGAGGTTTCCGCCACGCTCGATGCCAAGGCATTCGACAAGCTCGTCAACGACGGCCCCAAGGCCGATGACGACGCCATCGCCGCCAGCACCTGGGCCACGGCCGTCAAGGACGCCGGCGTCTTTAAGATCGGTGGCGTTCAGACTTCCACGCTCTTCTCCCTCCTCAACGAGAAGGACGGCAAGACCCGTGGCTTCGACGCCGGCATCGCGCAGCTCCTGTCCAACTACATTCTGGGCGAGAACAAAGTCGAGATCACCCAGGTGACCTCGGACACGCGCGAGTCCGTCCTGCAGAACGGCCAGGTCGACGCTGTCTTTGCCACCTACACCATCACTGACGAGCGCAAGAAGCTCGTCTCCTTTGCCGGCCCCTACTACTACACCCAGCAGGCCATCCTGGTGCTCGCCGATAACGACGACATTAAGAGCGTCGACGACCTGGCCGACAAGAACGTCGCCGTCCAGTCCGGCTCCAACGGCCCCGCCATCCTGGAGGAGTTCGCTCCCAAGGCCAGCCAGCAGGAGTTCAAGACCGACGAGGAGGCCCGCCAGGCACTCCAGCAGGGCCGCGTTGACGCCTACGTCATCGATAACAACATGCAGCAGAGCGCCCTGGTCCGCGAGCCCGGTAAGTACAAGATCGCTGGCAAGCCCTTCGGCAGCAAGGAGCCCTATGGCATTGGCCTGCCGCTCGATTCCGACGGCGTCGCCTTTGTCAACGACTTCCTTAAGAAGATCGAGGACGACGGCACCTGGACCGAGCTGTGGCAGATCTGCATCGGCGACCGTACGGGCGACACCAACGTTCCCGAGCTGCCCGAGATCGGCGCCTAGGCAGCGAGCCTGGTAACGGCCGCAACGAAACCATACGGAAACGCATGATGCGCTTTATTGCGGTAAACTGTTTCCTCACTGAGTTGTCGGGGCTTCCGTACACACGGGAGCCCCTTTCCTTATCGGCAGGAGGTCCGCATGAGTCTCTCCGAACTCTGGTCGCTCTATGGCCAGAACTATATCGACGCGCTGCTAGCGACCTGGGGCATGACGTTTGAGTCGTTTGCCATCGCCATGGTGCTGGCCGTCGCCGTCACCGTGATGCGCGTGTCGCCGCTTAAGCCGCTGCGCGTCTTTGGCGACCTGTATGTCCAGGTCTTCCGTAACATCCCCGGCATCGCGCTGCTCATCATCGTCGTCTACGCACTGCCACCGCTCAAGGTCGTCCTGCCCTACCGCACCTGCGTTATCGTCGCCACAGTACTCTTGGGTTCCGCCTTTGGCTCCGAGAACTTCATGAGCGGCATCAACACCGTTGGCGTCGGTCAGGTCGAAGCCGCACGTTCGCTCGGCATGAGCTTTAACCGCATCCTCGCCAAGATCGTGATTCCGCAAGCGCTGCGCTCAAGCGTATTGCCCATGACCAACCTCTTTATCGCCGTCATGCTCACCACCGCGCTCGGCAGCCAGGTGCCGCTTAAACCGCAGGAGCTCACCGGCGTGGTGAGCTACATCAACACGCGCTCGCTCGGCGGCGTCGCCGCGTTCTTTATCTCGGCGCTCGGCTACCTGGGCACGGCCTTTGTGGTGAGCCACATTGGCAACTACATTGATAAGAAGGTGAGGATCCTCCGATGAGCAAGCACTCCACCTCCGCGCTCACCATGCGCGATGCGCTCTACGAGGCTCCCGGCCCCAAAATGCGCGCCAAGATTCGCATCGGCACCGCCATCTCGCTTGTTGCCGTCGCCGTGCTCTTCGCCCTCGTGTTGCAGCGCTTTTATGTGACCGGCCAGCTTTCGGTCCACTATTGGTATTTCTTTACGCACCTCACCACCTGGAAGTTCCTGCTTGCCGGCTTTGAGGGCACCGTTAAAGTCGCACTCACCGCCGGCGCCATCGCGCTGGTGCTGGGCTTAGCCCTTATGCTCGGCCGTACCAGCGACATTAAGCCGCTGCAGCTGGTCTGCCGCGTGCTCACGGATTTCTTCCGCGGCGTGCCGAGCCTGCTGTTCATCTACTTCTTCTTTTTGGTGCTGCCCCAGTACAAGATCGCGCTGCCGTCGTTTTGGATGCTCACGCTTCCCGTCGCGCTCGCTGCCGCCGGCGTACTCGCCGAGATCTTCCGTGCCGGTGTCAACGCCGTACCGCGCGGCCAATTCGAAGCCGCCCAGGCACTCGGTCTCTCCAAAGCTAAAATCACCTTTAAAATCGTGTTGCCGCAGGCCATTCGGTTTATCATTCCGTCGTTGATTTCGCAGCTTGTGGTCGTAGTCAAAGACACCACCGTCGCCTATGTGGTGAGCTACCCCGACCTCATGCAAAACGCCCGCGTGCTCATTACCAACTACGACGCCCTCGTGTCGGTCTACCTGGTTATCGCGGTCATCTATATCCTCATCAACGTCGCGATTAACAAGGCTGCTGTCTACGTTTCGCACAAGACCGGCGCGACCATCATCCGCTAACGCTTTACCATTTCGAGTCATAAGGAGCCGAGCACATGGCACAGAGCACCTCTTCCACCGGCAATCAGCCGCTGATCGAGCTCAGACACGTCGATAAGCACTATGGCGACCTGCACGTTCTCAACGACATCAATCTCTCGGTCGACCGCGGCGAGGTCGTCGTTGTGATCGGCCCCTCGGGCTCGGGCAAGTCGACCATGTGCCGCACCATCAACCGCCTGGAAACCATCGACTCGGGCGAGATCCTCATCGAGGGCGAGCCCCTGCCACAGGAAGGCAAGGATCTTGCCCGCATGCGTGCCGAGCTGGGCATGGTGTTTCAGCAGTTCAACCTGTTTGCACATATGACGGTGCTGCAGAACGTCATGCTGGGACCGGTCGATGTGCTGGGTGTCTCCAAGGACGAGGCCCGTGAGCGCGCCATGGACCTGCTGGGCCGCGTGGGCGTGGCCGAGCAGGCCGACAAGGTGCCCGCACAGCTTTCGGGTGGCCAGCAGCAGCGCGTGGCCATCGCCCGTTCACTCGCCATGCAACCCAAGGCCATGCTCTTTGACGAGCCCACAAGCGCCCTTGACCCCGAGATGATCAACGAGGTGCTCGAGGTCATGGTGCGCTTGGCGCAGCAGGGCATGACGATGATCGTCATCACGCACGAGATGAACTTTGCCCGCCGCGTGGCCGATCGCGTCGTCTTTATGGCCGACGGCCAGATCGTGGAAACCGGCACGCCCGACGAGTTCTTCGACCATCCCCAGACCAAGCGCGCCCAGGACTTCCTCAACTCCATCAAGGGCCACTAACCCAATTACCGCGCCCGCTCGTCATGTTCATCTGAATTCGAAAGTTATACCTATGATCGGAACCCGTACTTCATCGTCCTACACCCCGCACGTCGACGTCGCCCCCGCCGACCGCCCACTCATCCTCGTCGCACCGCGCTGGGAAGAGGCAGAGCCGTTTTTAACCGAGATGCTCTCCCCCAACGAGGAAATCGCAAGTGTCTTTGTCGATGCTATCCTTGCCGCTGGCGGCGCCCTGCCGCTGCAGATGTCCATCACCGAGGACATTGAGGTCATCCGTCATTACGTCGATATCGCCGACGGCATCGCCATTCCCGGCGGTCCCGATGTTAATCCCAAGCGCTGGGGCGATGATCGACCCTACGACCCCACCCTCTGCTGCGAGATCCGCGATAGCTTTGAGTTTAAGCTGGTCGGCGAGGTGCTTCGCGCCAAGAAGCCGCT
>CALHJX010000156.1:0-1394 GCA_938033385.1 uncultured Collinsella sp.
CCGTGCAGTCCGACAAGCTCGCCGGCTTTGAGATGAGTGCCCACGACATTCCCGACCTGGTGCCCGTTATCTCGGCCGTGGCCTCGCTGGCACAGGGCCGCACCTTTATCCGCGATTGCGCCCGTCTGCGCATCAAGGAATCCGACCGTCTGGCCACCACCACCCGCGAGCTCACCGCGCTGGGCGCGCAGGTGCGCATTGCCGGTGACGACCTCATCATCAAGGGTGTCGATGCCTTTACCGGCGGCGAGGTCGATTCGCACAACGACCACCGCATCGCCATGATGGCCGCCATCGCCGCGAGCCGTGCCACCGGCGAGGTCGTGATCCACGGCGCCGAGGCCGTCAACAAGTCCTATCCCGATTTCTTCGACCACTACCGCCTGCTGGGCGGCAAGGTCACACTCGAGGAGGAATAGCATGTCCTCGACCTTTGGCAACGTCTTGCACTTAAGCATCTTCGGCCAATCGCACTCCCCCGCTATCGGCTGCTCGCTCGATGGCATCCCGGCGGGCATCGCCGTGGACCAGGAGAAGCTGCAGGCCTTCCTCGACCGTCGCGCCCCCGGTCGCGACGAGACCGCGACCAAACGCCGCGAGGCCGACGCCGCTCACATCATCGCCGGTGTTGTCGATGGACATACCACCGGCGCGCCCATCGCCGCGATTATCGAGAACACCAACACGCGCTCCAAGGATTACTCCGAGTTGCGCCGCAAGCCCCGTCCAGGACATGCCGATTACCCGGCGCGTGTGAAGTACCACAACATGCACGATGTCGCCGGCGGCGGGCATTTCTCCGGCCGCCTAACGGCCCCCTTATGCATCGCCGGCGGCATCGCCCTGCAGGCACTCGAGGCCCGCGGTATCAAGGTCATGGCGCACGTCGCGCAGATCGGCGGCATCTCCGACCTGCCCATGGACGACACTGTCTATCGCGAGGCCGACCGCAAGGCGATCCTTACGAACGACCTGCCCTGCATCGACGCCGCCGCTGCCGGTCGCATGCGCGAGGAAATTCTGGCCGCGCGCGATGAACTCGACAGCATCGGCGGCATCGTGGAGTGCGGCATCTATGGGCTTCCCGCGGGCATTGGTGACCCCATGTTCGACGGCATCGAGAACCGCATCGCGCAGATTGCGTTTGGCATTCCCGCCGTGAAGGGCGTGGAGTTTGGCATGGGCTTTGCCGTGGCCGCCATGCGCGGCAGCGAGAACAACGATCCGTATCGCATCGACGCCGAGACCGGCGAGATCGAGGTTGAGTCCAACAACGCCGGCGGCATCCTGGGCGGTATTTCGACCGGCGCGCCCGTCATGTGGCGCATGGCCGTAAAGCCGACGCCCTCAATTGGCCGCGAGCAGCAGACGGTGGACATGGACGCCATGGAAAA
>CALHJX010000157.1:0-5609 GCA_938033385.1 uncultured Collinsella sp.
GGCATCCGGTACCGGCGCGAAATCCGGCGCACAGATCATCGCGGACCTGCAGAAGGCAGTCGACGAGGCGAAGGCGAAGGAGGACGCCGCCAAGGCATCCTACGATGAGGCCGCCGGTCCCTACAACGAGGCGGCTTCCGCCCGCGACCAGGCCAAGGCATCCTACGATTCGGCGGTCAGCGCCGGCACGGCAGCCGACCGAGCGGCAATGGACGAGTACGCCCGTCAGGTCGCGGAGGGCAAGGACGCCGCCGATGCCGCCGGCAAGGACCTCGAACAGGCGAAGGCGGGTCTCGCAGACGCCAAGGCGGATGCATCCGAGAAGGACGAAGCGTACCAGTCCGCCATCAAGGCGGCCCAGGACGCTCAGGATGCCCTCGATAAAGCCAAGGCAGATGCCGTAAGCGCCACCCCGGAGGCAATCAGTGCCGCCGAGCAGGCCGTGCGCGACGCCCAGGCTGCCGTGGACAGGGCACAGGCCAATCTCGCCAACGCCAACGCGACGCTTGCCGATGCCCAGTCCAAGCTGGTTGCGGCCCAGTCTGCAAAGGATTCCGCCGATGCCGTCCTCTCTGCAGCCCAGCAGAACAAGGACGCGGCGGATGCGAAGGCCGCAGCCGCCAGCGCCGCCTATGAGCAGGCGAAAGCAGACCTCGCTGCAGCGGAGGCAGGCGCCAGCGGTCCGGAGTACGATGCGGCAAAACAGAAGGTCGCGGACGCAGAGGCAGCCCTCGCTGCCGCACGAGCGGTGCAGTCCCAGTGCGAGTCCGAGCTCGAGCAGGCGCAGTCCGCTGCAGCAACGGCACAGACCGAGCTGAATGATGCCCAGGCGTCCCTCTCCGCGAAGCAGCAGGCCGCGGCCGATGCCGAATCCGGTGTGAACGCCGCCCAGTCCGCACTCGATGCCGCGACCGCCGGCCTCGATGCGGCCAAGCAGGCGAATGCCGACGCCGTCGCCAAGCTGGATGCCGCGAAGCAGGCTGTCAAGGACGCTGAGTCCGCCAAGGCAGCCGCCGACGTAGAGCTCGCGAACGCCAAGGCCGCAAAGGATACTGCAGACGCCGCCGTGACCGCCGCGCAGCAGAAGGTCGACGAGGCACAGGCGAAACTCGATTCCGCCGACGCGCAACTCAAGCAGGGAGCCATCGGCTTCTTCCGTGCCATGGGTGCCGAAGATGCAGCCAACATCATCCTGAACGCCAAATATGCCGGAAAGACCGAAGTCGGCAACTCCAAGGACGCCACGTCTCTTGACAATATGCTCAATGCGATCAGGTGGATGAAGTCCGTCAACGACTACCGCAAGTCGGTCGGCCTGTCCGAGCTCCATGTCACCTACAAGCTCATCGCCGGTGCGATCGCAGATGCCAACTACAGCGACACCGTGCTCGATCATGCCCGTCAATATGATTTTGCCGAAAACCTGGCATGGAATTACGGAATCGATCCGAGTGGGCAGTGGATCGAGCAGGAGAAGGGCTTTTTCGACAAGGCAACGGAGGCCCTTTATGGAGTCACCGGTCTTGTCGGCAAGGATGCCTATGATTTCTATGCAAAGAACGGTGTCGCAATCAACCATTGGATTGCAGACAACTGCCACTGGGAGAACGGCAGTAGCGGCACCGTCGGCCATTACATGAACATCATCAATCCCGAACTCGCCGTTATGGGAATGGCAACCTGCACCAAGGGCACCATGTCCGGGCTTCAGACGCAGTGCTACACCGCAGAGATCTCCGGCTGGTCCGGCTCCGGTTGGAACATGAACCCCATCTCCGTCGACGAGTACGAGCAGAAGCTGACCTCCTATATCAACGGCCTGAAGAACGCCAAGAGCGCACTCGACGCAGCCAAGGCCGATCTCGCATCCAAGCAGCAGGCAGCCACCGACGCCGCTGAAACCGTCCAGCAGAAGCAGGACGCAGCGGATTCCGCACAGGCAGATGTCGATGCCGCAAAGCAGGGTGTTGCCGATGCCCAGCGTGCCGTCGATGCCACCAAGGCTGATGTCGCCGCCAAGCAGCAGGGCGTCACGGATGCCCAGACCGAGCTTGATGCGGCGAAATCGGACCTCGATGCCGCCAACGCGGCAGTCGATACGGCAAAGTCGACCGTCCAGCAGAAGCAGGTCGCCTTTGATGCTGCCAACGCAGCCGTAATGACCGCACAGTCTAAGTTGGATTCCGCCAAGGCGGACACCGTATCCAAGCAGCAGGGCGTCACGGATGCGAACGCGGACCTCGCGAAGTTCTTCCAGGACGTCGCCGACGCCAAGAAGGCGCTCGATACCGCAAAGAGTGTTCACGACGCGGCGGCAGCCGACCAGGCCGAGAAGGCGGCAGTCCTCGCAGCCGCCAAGCAAAAGGCGGACGGCACCGCACGCGCCCTCGCGGATGCCCAGCGTGCCGTCGATGCCGCAAAGGCCGACACCGGCGTTGCCGCCGACAGGCTTACCGGCTCCCAGACCGATCTCGATGACGCACAGTCGAACCTTGACATCCTCACCGGTCTTGCCGCGAAGCTCGCAGAGGCACAGCAGCGCGAGCAGGATGCAGTAAAGGCCGTCAATGACACCAAGGTCGCCCTCGATGCCGCGAAGGCGGATACCATCGCCGCCGAGTCCCTGGTCTCCGCCGCCGAGCAGGCGAAGGCGCAGGCAGACGCCAAGCTGTCGAAGCTGAACTCCATCGATACCGGCGCGGCGATCGCTTCCGGCCATGATGTGAACGCGGATGACGCCCTCAACGCGCTTTTCGCAGCAGCAGTCGAGGCACGTGCCAAGGTCGCGCCCGCCAAGGCCATCCTGGACGAGAAGCAGGCCGCGGTGGACGAGCTCCAGCCCGGCTACGATGCGGCACTCGCCGCCTACGAGTTGGCGAAGTCCGACCGCATCGCAGCGGAGCAGAAGCTTTCCGATGAGATTGCACAACAGGAGGCAGAGGAGGTCGCAAAGCAGCAGGCCGCAAAGCAACAGGCGGCATACACCCCAAAGCACCTCGCCGGCACGGATACCGCCCAGCCCGGCAGCCTCGCCCAGACCGGTGACCGTGCGGGACTCATCGGCGAGACGTTCGTCATCGGCGGTACCGTCTTCGTGGCAGCCGGCGTCTTCCTCGATCAAAAGAAGCGCCGCGAGCAGATGTAGTGCAAATCGCATAACGACTCGGAAAGGGGAATCCCGCAAAAGGGATTCCCCTTTTTCGTCTCGCCAGCCACGGTTCGTTGAGGCAGCTTCAGCTTAAGGGCCACAGATTAAACCGATCTACAACTGTGACCATATGACTGTGCGCACATGTTAGCATGGTCATATGGTCACCTATTTACAGCTGCGATTATGATGCAATAACTCAACCGTTAGTGCTTATTAAACAGCCAATCGAAGCCAGGCTTGCCCAGTGTTTGGCGCATCTGCCCCACCTGAATCTCCGTCTCCACGCCATCCTTGCCGATGACGGCGGCCATGTTCTCAGCGGTCAGCAGCCAAGATAACAGACGGGCGGATCCAGCTCAGCATATAACGTTCGTTAATACATGACCATGTTAATGTAGTCATATGTTCACGTATTACAAGCTGGGACCTCATGGATTAGAGCTCGAGCCGCGCCCGTGCGTCCTTGGCGTCTCGCGTCCGACCGTCATCAAATGGCTCAAGCCGGGCTGGTGCGATGAGTGGGATGAGGTCGTGAGACGGATGGACGCCGGCAACGTCACACCCATCCGCCTCACGGACGACGGGATCCCGTGGACGCCGGAGGCCGTGACCGTCAGGGCGTCCGGCGGGGAAATCATCGGGCTCGATGCGTGGGGCATGGCGAAGGTTCTTACCGGAGCCTATGGTCCCGACTCTCCCGGTCGTATTCCTACGATATCGCCCCTAAATCACCAATGTGTCAGATAAAGAATGATGCAATGGCTATGATCACGCCTACGGCAGATGCAACGACTGCGCCTTTTTTCCTCTCCTTTAGTCCGACGAATAGGGTTGCCGTAAAGTAAAGGGCGGAAATGCAGTCTATGGCAAGCAAAACGAGTTCCTTGGGCGGTTTCAGCAAAAGGTCGCTAGCAAAGAGTGATGCGAGCAGGATAAAGCCGATTGTGTCCAAGTATCTCGATTGATTTTGCGACAGCATGGCAACCGCCTTTTAGAACATGTAAGTGAAAAGTCGGTACGATGTCATTGCAGTTGCAAACAAGCCGCTGCCAGGACCGGTTGTCACGAGACCGGCGATAACGCATTTTCTCGGTTTCCAGCTCATGACAGACCCCTCTCTCATGGTGAAACGCATACATTATGAGATATGCACATTATCTCGCTAATTAATTTCAATATCCATCATCTAACACTAAAGAATACTGACTCACTGATTCAGTGACGATGCGTTTTTACCCTTGCGTTCCCACTCGCGTAATCGCCTCGCCGCGTCGGCGGTCGGAAGGGCCTCCGTCTCGCAATCAGCGACCTTGTAACCGTATTGTCCTCTGTGCCCTTTTTGGCAACTTTAGCATGGATGTAGGTTAAAACAACCCACAGACGTGAACACGTTAATGTAATACTATGCTAATTGCTTAACATGTTCATATATTTCTAACTGTGACTTATAATTGCTTAATGTAGTCATATGTTAATGTGCTAATATATGACTATGCTATTTCAGAAAGGGGAGGACATGGCGACAAACATCCTGTTGGTCAATCAGAAAGGCGGCGTCGGCAAGACGACGTTCGCCGACGAGATCGCCTGGGGTCTCGAGCGCCGCGGCCACAAGGTCGGTTTCGGCAACCTGGACCCGCAGGGCGGTGCGAACCACGAGAAGGGGCTGCTCGACGACGAGGACGCCGTGAACGTCATCGACACGCCGGGGTTCCTGAGCGATGACACCGCCGAGTATGCCAAGAACGCTGATATCGCGATTATCCCGGTGCAGCCCGGTACGCTGGGCCTGAAACCCATGAAGCGCACGATCAAGGTCATCACCGAGGCCAATCCCGACTTGTCGTTCGCCATCATCGTCAACAACTTCGCCGGCAACCAGACGGTCGACCGCCAGTTCCTCGAACTCCTCGAAGCCGATGACTTGCCCGTGCTGGGCACCGTTCCGACCGCAGCGGCCTTCAAGCAGGGCGCGGCGTTGGGAAAGCCTGTGTACGAAATCGCCAAGAACGGCAAGGCCGCCCAGGCGATTGAAAACATCCTGAACGAGCTGGAAGAGGTGCTGTAAATGGCAAAGTTCAAAAAGGCGACCTCATACTTCGACGTCGCAGCGGAGAAGGCCGAGGAGAGGCAGCAAAAAATCGTTGAAAGCGCATCTGAGCCCCAGAAACCGGCTCCTCAGGTGCGGAAAGCCGGGCGCCCCAAAAAGGGCGCTGAAGGGGCATCTGAGAGGCTTGTTCAGCTGTCCGTGTACGTTCCGGAGAGTTACCGAAAACGTTTGAAGCAAGTAGCGCTCGAGGAGGACAAGTCCGTATCGGATATCGCTCGGGAGCTTTTCGATCGCTATCTGGCCGAAAAAGAGTTCTAGTTGAGTTAACGGGCACCGAAAGGTGCCCGTTTTTCTTCAAGACTTTAGTCTGCTGGCCGCGCAGCGGCCAGCTTTAAACCACCCGCTACG
>CALHJX010000158.1:0-2209 GCA_938033385.1 uncultured Collinsella sp.
CGACTGGCTGACGCCCTTCCTCTACATCAACAACGTTGCGGACTCGACACTGACGGCCTGGCTGGCCACGCTGACGAGCAACCTGCAGCAGTTCGGCGACAAGGACTACCCCAAGGTCTTTACGCTGGCGACGATGGCGGTCATCCCGCCGTTCCTGATCTTCCTCTTCTTCCAGAAGTACATCATCCAGGGCATCGCCTCTGCCGGCGTGAAGGGATAAGCAGTATAAACAGCAAAAGCCGTGTCTTTCACTGGACACGGCTTTTGCTGCGCTTTGTTTGCAGTTTATCGGGACCATATGGTATCCTAAGACAGTTTTTTTCTGAAGATTGCGTGAGATTGGCCTTTAAAAGTTGTATATAGAGTTGAAAGGACAAACAGGAAAGTGAGGTGAAAGCAAATGGAGGATGCCGAGATCGTTCAACTGTATTGGGATAGAAACGAGCAAGCAATCCCTGCTACCGCCGACAAATACGGTCGTTACTGCACTACTATTGCCAAAAACATACTGGGCAGCTGTGAGGACGCAAAAGAGTGCGTCAACGATACTTATTGGAGCGCATGGAACGCTATGCCGCCGCATAGACCCGACATTTTGTCCGCGTTTCTCGGAAAAATCGTTCGAAATCTGTCCTTTAACCGATACAAACGGAATACTGCCGATAAGCGAGGCGGTGGAGAGCTGCCCGCGGTTCTGGACGAGCTTTCCGATCTGGTATCGGACACGATCGATGTGGAGCAGAAAATAGACCATCGCGAGTTGATAAATGCGATCAATGCGTTTCTGGGTACACTTTCTCCGAAAAAGCGCAGCATATTTATCTGCCGCTATTGGAATACCGACAGCATTTCCGTGATTGCCAAAAGGTACGGAATGCGTGTTGGCGCTGTTTCCATGGCGCTCAACCGTATTCGCCATCAATTACTCCATTACCTTGCCGAAAGGGGCTTCGAACCATGACAAGCGAGCAATTCTATGAAATTCTTGGCCACATCGACGAACAGTACCTCGAAGAGGCACGTCAGCCCTCCAAATGCAGGAAAACTGCCTGGCTCAAATGGACGGCAGCAGCGGCTTGCCTGTGTCTGCTGACTCTTCTCTTCTATACGTTTTTTCCTATTCATAAGCAAGAAAACCACGGCACAACGGATGCGGTTCCTGCACCCATGATTACCATCCTGGGTAAGAATTACATTGCACCCGATATGCCGGTTGGCAAACTGCCGTCAGAATATCGGTATCTCCGAAATCTGACAGCGAAAGAAGCCAACGGCACTGATCTTGCGGGCTGCGCCATTTACGTCGATCCCCAGGACACCGGCATGAGCACTCTTTATCTCTATCAGGAATGCGGAACCCCTATTGATGAACGCACCGTAGACAACACCCAGCGTCAATGGGCTTATGTAAAGTGGATCGCCTATGAATCCGAATAAACGACTCTTTACCCCATCAATACACGGCACCCCCGGGCAACGCTTGGCTCCCCTGTATAAGGGGAGCTGGCCGCCGCGGCGGACTGAGGGGTTGCCTCCCGTTCCTCCCCCTCCTTTCTCCTCACTTTCCATCTCCGCCATCCCCCAAAGCGCAAAGAAAAGCCTGTCGTTTTACACGACAGGCTTTTCATGGAATCCGGCGATGAACTATCCTCCCGGGCCGTCACCAGCCAGGTACTTTCGACGCGGAGAAGCTTAACTTCTGTGTTCGGGATGGGAACAGGTGGGACCTTCTCGCCATAATCACCGGAAATCTCGGTTGATGCGCCGGGTTTCGGAGAAGTGTTCTCTTCGAAATCTTTCTCTTCCGACGCTTCGTACCTTCAAAACCTCATACTGGCCGCTGCGATCAATTTTCTTCTTTCGAGACCCTTCAAACATTCGCTTTTCTTAGATCAAGCCCTCGACCGATTAGTATTGACAAGCTCACGCATCACTGCGTTTACACCGTCAACCTATCAACCTTGTTGTCTGCAAGGGGTCTTACCAGCTTTCGCTGTGGGATACTTGTTCTCGAGGGGGGCTTCACGCTTAGATGCCTTCAGCGTTTATCCCGTCCGTACTTCGCTTCCCTGCTATGCCGTTGGCACGACAACAGTTGCACCAGAGGTACGTCCATTCCGGTCCTCTCGTACTAGGAACAGCTCCTCTCATGTATCCTACGCCCACGATGGATAGGGACCGAACTGTCTCACGACGTTCTGAACCCAGC
>CALHJX010000159.1:0-1536 GCA_938033385.1 uncultured Collinsella sp.
TATCGCTACGTACCGCCCAGTTAGAGCGCGAGCAGAAGCGCATGCGCCGTACCCGCGATGAGCTGCAGGAACGAGCCCTCGCGCTCGAAGCGCGCAACCGCGATCTTGCCGACCGCCAGGACTACGAAGTCGAGCTCGCGACGCTCGCCGAACGCGCCCGCATCGCGCGCGAGATCCACGATAACGTCGGGCACCAGCTCACGCGCGCCTCACTGCAGGCCGAAGCCCTACGCGTGGTCCACGCCGACGAGCCTGGCGTCGCCGCCGATTTCGCCGACGTTAAACGCACGGTTGACGAGGCGCTCCAGCTTGTGCGCACCAGCGTCCACGCGCTCAACGACAACGCCGTCGACCTTTCCGTGCAGCTCGAACGCATTGTCGAAGGCACACGCTCGGACGGCGGCCCGCAGATTGAGCTTGAAGTTATGGCCGAACATGCGCCCGCAAACGTCGCCAACTGCTTTGCAGCGGTCCTGCGCGAAGCGCTCTCCAATACCATGCGCCACGCTTGCGCCCAGACCGTCACCGTACGGTGCATGGAGCATCCGTCGTTTTACCAGCTCATTGTTACCGACGATGGCGTGGGTGAGGTCCAAGCAAGCGGCCGCGGCACCGCGGAGGGCATGGGGCTCGCCTCCATGCGCGAGCGCATCGAGGCGCTTGGCGGCACCTTCACCGCCGGCCCGCGTGCCGGCGCCGGCGGCTGGCGTGTGTTTGCCACCGTTCCCAAACAGCAAGGAGATGAGGGCCGATGAGGCTCATCGTTGTCGACGACGACCGCTTGGTGGTCGATTCGCTCAAGATTATCTTGGGCGCCCAGCCGCAGATCGAAGTGGTGGGCACCGGTGCCAACGGCAACGATGCGGTGGCGCTCTACGCTGAGCACGCACCCGATATCGCGCTGCTCGACATCCAGATGCCGGGACGCAACGGCCTTTCGGCCGCGCGCGAGATCCTTGAGCACGACCCTGCGGCGCGCGTGGTGTTTCTGACGACATTCTCGGATGACGAGTACATTGTGTCGGCGCTCAAGCTGGGTGCCCGCGGTTATCTGATCAAGACCGACGTCGCCGCCATTCCACCGGCGTTGGCGCAGGTCATGGACGGCAAACGCGTGCTCGAGGGCAAGGCGATCGAAGATATCAACTTTGATGGGGCGGGCGTCGAGGGCGGCACGACCCACCGGCCCGCAGCCTTTGTCAGTCTGACCGACCGCGAGTTCGAAGTCGCCGAGCTCATCGCCCGCGGCCTCGACAACAAGGAGATCGCTGCCACCGCCTATATGGGCGAAGGCACCGTGCGCAACCACATCAGCTCAATCCTAGCCAAAATGGGGCTACGCAACCGCACGCAGATCGCCATCGCCTACCTGCGAGGGTAATTACCCAACGGCCAACCGCTCCGGCAGAGCAAAATAGCTGTTATCAATTTAATGCCATTTCAAAACTATGCCGGTTTACGGGGCTAAACTCAGGACCCTCATCCATACCCGTGTTTTCTGCAAAATGACGGCCCGTCTACCTGCGGGTTTGTTTT
>CALHJX010000160.1:0-2784 GCA_938033385.1 uncultured Collinsella sp.
CCGAGCCGGTGCTGGATGCCGTGGTGTTCCAGATGACGGACATGCTCAGCGCCGGACGCTTCGATCAGGCGCTGGTGAAATTGCAGCAGCTGCTGAAAATGCAGCAGGAGCTGCAGGAAAAAGAATATACCGCTTCTGCCGGCGGCGGCATGGTCAAGGTGACCGTCAACGGCGAGATGGAGCTCGTCAACCTCACCATCGACCCCGATGCCCTCGATCCCGAGGACGTCGATATGCTGCAGGACATGATCATGGCTGCCGTCAACGAGGCCGTCCGCGGCGTCAACGAGCTCGCCAACAAGCAGATGGGCGCCATCACCGGCGGCCTCAACATCCCGGGCATGCCGTTCTAAGACACGCATATATATGAGTGCGAATCACAGTCTGCAAAAACTGCTCGATGAGCTGGGCCGTCTGCCGGGCATTGGTCCCAAGTCGGCTCAGCGCATCGCCTATTACCTGCTCGAGGCCGATGCCGAGGAGGCCCGCCGCCTGGCCGAGGCCATCCTGGAGGTCAAGCAAGAGGTCCACTTTTGCAGCCGTTGCTTTAACTACGCCACGGCCGACGAGTGCTCCATCTGCCAGGACCCGATGCGCGATACCACTCGTATTTGCGTGGTGGGCGAGCCGCGCGACGTCCAGGCGATCGAGCGCACGGGCAGCTACCACGGCCTGTACCATGTGCTGGGCGGCGTGATCAGCCCCATGGACAAGATTGGTCCCGAGCAGTTGCACATCCGCGAGCTGCTGGCGCGTCTGGGTCACGAGGATATCCATGAGGTCATCATCGCCACCAACCCCAACATCGAGGGCGAGACCACGGCGAGCTATCTGGCCCGTACCATCAAGCCGTTGGGCGTCGAGGTGTCGCGTCTGGCAAGCGGCCTTCCCGTGGGCGGCGACTTGGAGTATGCCGACGAGCTTACGCTTGGCCGCGCCATCGAGGCTCGTCGCGCGATTTAGGCGGCGAGCCTGCTCCTGCCGTATGTTTTCCTCGCGATGCACGGGGTAGTCATAATTTCCCCGTGCGACTGTGAGTTTGTTGTGCAACAAAGATGCTTCGTATCCGCTTATCGCATGGATGCTTCCGCTCGCATCCTTAATTTGCCCATTCGTTGCGCAACCTTTTGGGTTCGCTGATACACTCAAATATGGATTTGAATGAATGCGCCGCTTCTGAGCGGCGTGTTTTTCTTGGAGGAGAACGCATGCGGCCCGGTGGCACTCAGACAAAGCGCGGCGCCGCGGTGCGCATGCGACGCCGACTGGGCTTGGCGCCGCGGGCGTACGTGCTGCTGTCGTGCTCGCTGGTGCTGGTCATGGCTGGCGTTTCTGCCTATGGCATGACCGTGCCGTCCATGATGCAGGCGCATGCCGCACGCGAACCGCGCGTGGGGCATGAGGTCAAAAGTGATCTGGGCACCACGACTGGATATGCTTGGGCAAGTGTGGTCGCGCATATTGTGTTTGGCACCGACGATGCGGACGGCGCCGAGGCCCCGGACAACGAAGTCACGCTTGCCAATGGCAAAACCATCGTGCTCACCAACACCAAGATCATCGATCGGTTGTCCAACAATAGCGTGGCGGCAACGGTGAATAAGGTCGAGCAGCAAAAGGAGCAGGACGCCCAGCAGTCCGGAAAGCCCGGTAGCTCGGATACTTCTGGCTCCGGCTCGGATTCATCGAGTTCGGGCGGCGGCTCTGGGTCGGGTTCCTCTACCGGAGGGTCTGGAAACGGCGGCTCGACGGGCGGCAACACTGACAACGATGCAAACTCCGGTGGCCTTTCCGCTGCCGAGGAAGAGAGCATTCACAGTTGGCTTGTGACCAAGTACAACATGCTCGACGGCTATGTTTCTCGTGCCAATGACGTGGTCTCGACCTATAACTCTACGGGAGATCCCAGACCGTGCGACAGCCTGGTCGGGGAGATGTTTGTCATTCGAGCCGAGTTCGGTCGTCAGACATTCTCGCCCCGGTCAAAGTGGTATCAGCAGTATGCCAATCTGTGGGGCTGTTACACCAACCTATGTCAATGGGTCGGCCATTACGGCGATGATGACGTCGCGCTCGGTAACTTCAACAATAACGTGGCGGCGCTTGCCCTATGATGACCGATCTTGCATCCACCACACCACAATCGCTCGGTCGCGATCCCATGGTCGGCCTGCGCCTGGCGCGTGTCGACGGGTTTGAGCCGGCCATTGCGCTCGGTCAGGACGAACTGCCTGCCTATCTGCGTCGTTTTACGATGCTGTTTGCCGACGATGCCACCATGCGCCGTGGCGGTATCGGCCGCGTGACGCGTGCCGTCAACGCCCAAGGCGAGGCCGTGGCACTCAAGCAGCTCATCTTGCCGACGCGCGATGAGTTTGACGACGATGCCGCTCACGAGGCGCTGGTCGCCAAGTTCAAGGCGGCGTTTCGCGAGGAATACGAATGCCATCGCGCCCTTTCGGGCCTTAAGGGCTTTCCCCGCCTCTATGGCTGGGGCGAGGTCGACGGTGTGCCTGCAATTGTCATGGAATGGGTCGAGGGCGAGACGCTCGCCCGCTTGCGTTCGCGACTCGCCGTGGACGATGCCGGACGTCTGTCGCCGCTCGTGGCGGCGCGTCTGGGTCGCGACCTGTTCGATTTGCTCTGCCGTATGAGCCTGGTGGGCGAGGGCTTTGTCCATCGCGATATCTCGCCCGCTAATATTATGGTGCGCACGGCGCGTCTACCGCTTGACCGGCAGCTTGCCGAGGGCACCTTTGACCTGTGCCTGATCGACTTTGGCTC
>CALHJX010000161.1:0-23780 GCA_938033385.1 uncultured Collinsella sp.
GGCGAGGTCGAGTCGTATCTCCATTTGGACGAAAAGCGCACGCGCGTGACCGAGCTCGAGGCCAAAAGTGTTGCCCCTGACTTTTGGGATGACGCCGACGCCGCCCGTGCCACCATGGAGGAGATCGCGCGTACCAAGGAAGATATCGCTGCCGTGGACACCGCGCGCGGCGAGCTTTCCGATGCCCGCGCCGCGCTGGAGCTTGCCGAGGAGATGGGGGATGACCCCGACGCCGCCACCCTTCGCGAGGAGGCTGCAGCCACGGCTGAGCGCCTGGCCCGTGCCATCGATGAGCTTGAGCTTTCGAGCTGGTTTACCGGTGAGTTCGATCACGGCGATGCCATTGTGACCATCAAGCCCGGACAGGGTGGTCTGGAGGCCCAGGACTGGACCTTCATGCTCTTTAAGATGTACATGAAGTACTGCCAGCGTCGCGGCTGGAAGGTCACCATTAACGACTGTCCCGCGGCCGAGGTCATCGGCATCGACCGCGCGACCTTTACCGTCGAGGGCAAGGACGCATTTGGCATGCTGCGCGCCGAGGCCGGCGTTCACCGCTTGGTTCGCATTAGCCCCACCGACGACAAGAAGCGCCGCCAGACCACGTTTGCCGGCGTCGAGGTCATCCCCGTGCTGCCCGATGATATCGACATCGAGATCAGTCCCGACGACATCCGCGTGGACGTGTACCACGCGAGCGGCCCGGGCGGTCAGGGCGTTAACACTACCGACTCCGCCGTGCGCGTGACGCATTTCCCCAGCGGCATTGTGGTCACCTGCCAAAACGAGCGCAGCCAGATCCAGAACAAGGCCGCGTGCATGCAGATCCTCAAGGCTCGCCTGTACGAGATTGAGCTCGAGAAGCGTGCCGAGGCGCTCGATGAGATTCGTGGACCCAAGACCACGATCGGTTTTGGCAACCAGATTCGCAGCTACGTGCTCTACCCGTATCAGATGGTTAAGGACCTACGCACGGGCGTGGAGACCAGCAATGTCGAGGCAGTTCTTGACGATGGCGACCTGGACCCGTTTGTTATTGGCTATCATCGCTGGGCGACCGGCAACGCCGATGCAGAAGGCTCGGAGGTCTAAAACATCGTGGCTTCAAGCCGATGCCAAGTCCAACGGTTGGACGGGTTTGTATCCAGAACAAACCCTGCGCAGGGGTGGTTTTTGTCCGGCGAATCGGTAGAATCGAATACAAGAAGAAGTTCAAAGCGCATCCGTTTGGGTGCGCTTTTTTGAGGGAGGCAGCATGGCATATCGTCTGGACATCAAGCGCATTCTTTCGATGAACTTCTTTCACGACCTGCCCCAGATCATGTTGGGGTGTGCCTTGGCCGCCATCGCGACCGACCTGTTTTTGATTCCCAACGGCCTTGCTGCCGGTGGCGTTACGGGCCTTGCCACCATTATCCAGGCGGTCGGCGCGACGCGAGGCGTGTCGCTTCCCGTCGGTATCCAGACCATCGTGATGAATGCCTTGCTGCTACTGGTCGTTATGCGCGAGGGCGGCATGTTCTACGTGGTGCAGACCGCGACGGGCTTTGTGCTGCTGGGCTTCTTTACCGATCTGTTCGCCCCGTTTGTAGCACCTCTGGCGGATGCGGACCTGATGCTTCCCGCTATGTGGGGCGGCATTATTACGGGCATCGGTTACGGCATGGTGTTGCGCGCCGGCGCCAACACCGGCGGCTCGGACACGATTGGCCAAATCATCTCGCGTAACACCTCGCTGCCGGTGGGCTCGACCGTCATGGCGATCGATGTTGCCGTATGCGCGCTGTCGGCTCCGGTCTTTTCAATCGAAAACGCACTATATGCAGGCCTTTCGATGGTCATTAGCGGCTACGTGATCGATGCCGTGGTCGATGGTGGCAACAAGCGCCGTATGGTACTCATCATCTCGGACAAGTTCCCTGATATCGCTGCCGATATCATGTATGGCCTGGGTCGTGGTTGTACCAAGTTTAAGGCGACTGGCATGTATTCGGGTGCCGAGAAGCCGGTGATTATGGTCATCGTGAGCCGTCGAGAGCTCAATACCCTCAAGACGATCGTGCGCGAGCGCGATCCTCACGCCATTGTGACGGTCGCTGACGTTACGGAAGCCTTCGGCGAGGGATTCAAGGACATTAGCGCGTAGGGTCGACTGCGTTCCATCCAAAAGACGTTCACATTGATAAACCGTTTCATCAGCGGTTCTGCCTGCTAAATTGTTCAAATAATGATAAAAACTCTGGTAAAGCCATCAGTTTCCAGCATAATGAATGACGTACGTGCATTGCGGCTGTGTTGGGATTACCTTCGGTGCCGTGCGCATTTTGTCTAATGAGGATGAAAGGAAGGCACAATGAGCGACGAAGAGCTCAAAAAGGTTGCCAACGAGGTAAGGAAGGGCATCGTCACCGGCGTGCACGCTGCCAAGTCCGGCCATCCGGGCGGTTCGCTCGGCGCTGCCGACATCATGACCTATCTGTACTTTGAGGAAATGAACGTCGACCCGGCCGATCCCCGCAAGGCCGATCGCGACCGTTTTGTGCTCTCCAAGGGCCATTGCGCTCCGGGCCTGTACGCCGTGCTCGCCGAGCGTGGGTTCTTCCCCAAGGAGGATCTCGAGACGCTGCGCCATATCGGCAGCCACCTGCAGGGTCATCCCAACATGAACGACACCCCGGGCGTCGACATGCCCCCCGGCTCGCTCGGCCAGGGTATCTCCGCCGCCGTGGGTATGGCCGTTGCCGCCAAGCACTGGGGCGATACTTACCGCACGTACGCCCTGCTGGGCGATGGCGAGAGCGAGGAGGGCCAGGTCTGGGAGGCCGCCATGTTTGCCGGCAACCAGCAGCTCGATAACCTCTGCGTGATCGTCGACCACAACGGCCTGCAGATCGACGGCCCCGTCGAGGAGGTCAACGACCCCATGCCGCTCGCCGACAAGTTCCGCGCGTTCAAGTTCCACGTGGTGGAGCTCGCCGACGGCAACGACTTCGACCAGATCCGCGCCGCCTTTGCCGAGGCTCGCGCCACCAAGGGGCAGCCGACCGCCATTATCGCCGAGACCCTGAAGGGCAAGGGCGTGTCCTTTATGGAGAACCAGGTTGGTTGGCACGGCAAGGCCCCCAACGATGAACAGTTTGAGCAGGCCATGGCAGAGCTCACGGCCGCCGGAGAGGAGCTCTAGGATGGCAGACGTCAAAAAAATCGCCACGCGCGTAAGCTACGGCGAGGCCCTCGTCGAGCTCGCCAACGAGCACGATGACTTTGTGGTCCTCGACGCCGACCTGGCCGCCGCCACGCAGACCGGCAAGTTCAAGGCCGCCTGCCCCGACCGCTTCTTCGACGTGGGTATCGCCGAGAGCAACCTGATGGGCGTCGCCGCCGGTATCGCGACCACCGGCCGCGTTGCCTTCGCGAGCACCTTTGCCATGTTCGCAGCCGGCCGCGCTTTTGAGCAGGTCCGTAACTCCATCGGCTACCCGCACCTCAACGTTAAGATTGGTGCCACGCACGCCGGTATCTCGGTGGGCGAGGATGGTGCCACGCACCAGTGCTGTGAGGATATCGCCCTCATGCGCGTCATCCCCGGCATGACTGTGATCGTTCCTGCCGACGACGTCGAGGCCCGCGCCGTGACGCGCGCCGCCTACGAGTGCGACGGTCCGGTGTACATGCGCTTCGCTCGTTTGGCCTCGCCGGTTATCAACGACCCCGAGACCTACAACTTCGAGTTGGGTAAGGGCATTGTCATGCGCGAGGGCGCCGACGTCACCATCATCGCCTGCGGCCTGATGGTCGGCGAGGCTCTCGAGGCCGCCGAGCAGCTCGCTGCCGAGGGCATCGACGCCGAGGTCATCAACATGCACACCATCAAGCCCATCGATGCCGACCTGATCGTCAAGAGCGCCACCAAGACCGGCCACGTCGTGACCGTCGAGGAGCATTCTGTAATCGGTGGCCTGGGCAGCGCCGTTGCCGACGTCCTGTGCGAGCAGTGCCCGACGCCCCTCAAGAAGATCGGCGTCAACGACACCTTTGGCGAGTCCGGCCCGGGTGCCGAGCTCTTGCACAAGTATGGCCTGGACGCCGCCAACATCGTGGCGACTACCAAGGAGTTCTTGGCCTAGGACAAGCGCCGTTCGACCGGTCAAATGCCAACTGCAAAGATGTGCAAGCAGGGGCGCCCTCTCAGAGGACGCCCCTGCTTTTTGTTGGCAACAAACAAATCAAGTCCATATCAAGCAAGAGCTTCCTCCGGGAAACGGGCCCATCCCAACAAAGTGCAATTCAGACCCCAAGCATGGCGCTGCTGCACCCAAGCAAAACGCAGCGACCCCTTAGTTATCGCAGGCCGGGCACAGGGTTACTCTCCAAATTTTTCCGCAGGACGGAGGAGCCCCTGCCGCGCGAAGCGCGCAGCGGGGGCTCCGACATGTCCGAGGACGATTTGGAGAGTAACCCTGTGCCCGGCCGACGGGATCCCTAAGCACGCCATGCTTCTTATGTGCAGTAAAGCTAATGCTGCTAAAATACAAAGCGCTCATGTAGTTTAAACGCACGACGATAAGGAGCACCAGTGGGTAACCACTTCCGTACCTCCGGTGCGGGCGATGATGCCCCCAAGACGCAGGCAGGCGTCCAGGGCAGTCGTTTCGCCACTCCGGATTCAGAGGGCCAGCCTGTTGCTCAGGCCCCCGCTCAGCCGGCAGATCAGGCACAGCCGGCATCCGATCCCTTTGCCTACAATCCCAACAGCGATGTCGCGCTTTCCGGCACGGCGGGTTTTGAGCCCGTTCAGGTCGTGACCGCTCGTGTGGAGCAGCCTCAGGCTGGTGCCGCCACGCCGCAGTCTACCATGGTCGGCATTCCCGACCCCTTGGCCCCTGCGACGCCGGTTCCTCAGCCTGCGCAGTCAGGTCTCTTTGCCGCAATTCCCGACCCCACGCAGCCTGCTGCCCCGGTGGTCGAGAGCGATCAGGCCGCCGAGGTCGCAAGCCTCGATAACGCGCTCAACAACCCCGATTTTACGTCGGTGTTTGCGCCCATCGATCCGCAGGCCAGCCGCAAGAAGATGGCCAAGCAGGCCGGTGTCGAGCCCGTTATCCTTATGGAGCATGTCACCAAGATCTATCCGGCACAGCCCAACAAGCCTGCACTCGACGACATCAACATCGAGATCTATCCGGGCGAGTTCGTCTTCCTGGTCGGTCACTCCGGTTCGGGTAAGACCACGCTGCTGTCGACGCTCAACCGCGACGTCAAGCCGACGAGCGGCCGCATCCTGGTTGCCGGTCAGGACCTCATGAAGATCAAGAACCGCAAGGTTCCGTTCCTGCGCCGCCAGATTGGCGCCGTGTTCCAGGACTTTAAGCTTCTGCCGCAAAAGACCGCCTACGAAAACGTGGCGTTTGCCCTGCAGTGCATCGGCAAGCCCAAGGGCGTCATTCGCAGCCAGGTGCCCGAGGTGCTGCGTCTGGTCGGCCTGGCCGATCAGATGGACTCGCTGCCCGACCAGCTTTCCGGTGGCGAGCAGCAGCGCGTTGCCGTCGCCCGCGCTATGGTCAACCGTCCGCCGCTGCTGATCTGCGACGAGCCGACGGGCAACCTCGACCCGGCGATCTCGCTGGGCATCATGAAGCTGCTCGAGCGTATTAACCGCACTGGCACCACCGTGATCGTCGCCACGCACGACCGCGAGATGGTCGATAGCATGCACCGTCGCGTGATCGCCCTCGAGGGCGGCCACGTTATCCGCGACCAGGAGAGGGGAGGTTACGGCAACTATGGCACCAACTAACGTGGGCTACTCCTTCAAAGAGGCAATCAGCCACTTCTTCCGTAACTGGACTACCTCGCTCGGCGCCGTCATCACGATCTTCCTTTCGCTGTTTATCATCGGCCTGTTCATCATGGGCTCTGCGATGCTGAACTCCGTGATCGGCACCGTCGAGGATCAGGTTGTCATCAACGCGTTCATTAGCGATGACGCTGATCAGGCTGATGTTCAGGCTTTTGAGGCCGAGCTTAAGACGTGGAATAACGTCAAGTCCGTGACCTATAAGGATAAGGACGACGCGCTGGCCGAGTACACGAGCAAGATGTCGGGTAACGCCGACGCCACCATGAGCGCGCTCGACGGCCAGAACCCGCTGCCCGCCTCGTTTGCGATTGAGATGGACGATCCGTCTCGGGTCGAGAGCACGGCCAAGAAGCTCAAGAAGGATGCCGATTTCCAGAAGATCGCGGATGACGGCGACGTCAACGCGAGCGTACTGTATGGCCAGGAGGAAGTAAGCCGCCTGTTCCAGGTGACCAACTACATCCGTATTGCCGCCGTGGTGCTCGTCGGCCTGCTGACCTTTATCGCGTTCATCTTCATCAACAACACGATTCGCCTGTCCATCACGGCGCGTCGTCGTGAGATTGCGATTATGCGTCTGGTCGGCGCCAGCAACGGCTTCATTCGCGGCCCGTTTATCACCGAGGGCGTGCTGCAGGCCATTTTGGGCTCGCTGCTTTCTATCGGCGTTCTGGAGCTGCTGCGCAATCTGATGATTCCGCGTCTGCAGGAGAGCATCGGCTGGATGTCGTTTGCCCTGCCGATGCAGTACTACCTGGTGACCTATGCTGCGCTGATTCTGGTCGGCGTGATTATCGGTCTCTTTGGTTCTGCCATCGCCATGCGCCGCTACCTGCGCGTGTAGGCATGCCTGGAATTCATCCCTTCCAACGGGTCGTCTCTTATGGGGCGGCCCGTTTTTTGATTCCTAGGGGACGAAGGAAACGGATCATCGTGGCGCTGGTCTATCTATGTGATCCGTTTTCCTTCGTCCCCTAGGGATCATTTGGGTAGACTCTTGGGATGTAAACGGCAATCGATAGTTAGGAGGCGCCATGGGGCGCAATAACAAGCATAAGCGTGGAGCTCGCAATAAGCGCGGGCCGGTGCGCAGCGAACGCCGTCCGAGCCTGACCGGGCGCGTGCAGCTCCATGAGCACAGTGCCTATGTCATAACCGAGAATGGCGACTACAAGGTCATGGGCCGTGGCAAGCGCGAGATTATGGATGGCGATACCGTTGCCGTGAGCATTAAGAACAGCCCGCACGGTGAGCGGCGCGCCGTGATCGAAGGCGTGGTTGAGCGCGCAGCCATAAGCGTGGTGGGTACGTACCAGACCGCCGGTCCGCTCGGTGTGATCGAGCCGCTCGATTCGCGTCTGAAGGCCGACTTCTTCATTCTGCCCGAGGATACCTCGGCGGATCGTCTGGGCGTCCACCCGGGTGATGCCGTTGTCGCGCGCATTTTGACCTACCCGACGCGCCTGGAATCGGGCACCGTGACGATCGAACGCCGCATTGGCGGAGATGACGCGCCCGATTTGGGCGTTCAATATGTGATGGCGCGTTACGGCTATACCGATAGCTATCCTGAGGCTGCGCTGGACGAGGCCGAGGGGCTTTCGCTCGATGTGTCCGCGGCACTTAAGGACCCGCTCCGCCGCGATCTGCGCGACCGCTTTGTCATCACGATCGACCCAGTCGACGCGCGCGACTTTGACGACGCCATTTCGCTGGAGCGCACGCCCGAGGGTGGCTACAAGCTGGGTGTGCATATCGCCGACGTCTCGCACTATGTGGCGTGGGACGGGCATATCGATCTTGAGGCTCGTCACCGCACGACGTCGGTGTATCTTGCCGATCGTGTACTCCCCATGTTGCCCGAGCGCCTGTCTAATGACCTGTGCTCGCTTCGTCCCGACGAGGACCGCTTGGCGTTTACCGTCGACATTGAGCTCGACGCGCAGGGCCGCGTGCGCCAGTACGACCCTTATCCCAGCGTGATTCGCTCGCGCGTGCGCATGGACTATGATGGCGCCGAGGCGCTGCTGGTGCGTGCTGGCGCGGTGGAGTACTCGGTGCTGGAGGGTGCCGCCGAGGATGTTGCGGCTGCCGAGGCCTCGCGCGAGGAGGCGCTTGAGCGTGGGCTTACATGCGAGGAGGCAGCCCTCGGCTATAACGTCGACCTGGGTGATTTTTTGGTTGCCGCCAACGAGCTTGCGGAGCTCCGCCGCCGCATTCGTCGCGCGCGCGGTTCGGTCGACTTTGATACGGCCGAGATCCGCGCGCTCTTGGACGAGGACGGTGTGCCCGTGCAGATCGTGGCTCGCGAGCGCTCGTGCGCCACGTCGCTGATCGAGGAGGCCATGCTGCTCGCCAACGAGTGCGTGGCCGAGTGGCTGGCTGACCGCGACATTGAGGCTTGCTATCGCGTGCACGACGATCCCAGCCCCGACAGCCTGCACGATGCCGCCGTGGCGCTGGCGCAGCTGGGCATCATCGATGACCGCCGTGCGGCTGGTATTGCCCTGGGAAGTCCCGATGAGCTGCAGGCTGCGGTTGACGCCGCGGCCGGCACGGCTAACGCTCCGCTCGTCAACACGTTGCTCTTGCGCAGTATGCAGCGCGCGCTGTACAAGCCACGCAACGAGGGCCACTTTGCGCTTGCCGCGCCGTGCTATTGCCACTTCACGAGTCCCATTCGCCGCTATCCCGACCTGGTGGTGCATCGCGTACTCAAGCTGCAGCTGGCCTACGAGCGGCTGAGCGGTAAGGACGCCTTGGTGCGCACGCCCCGGCTCATCGGTAAAGGTCGCGAGTCCCTGCCACGCATTCTGCCGCAGATCTGCCGCGCATGCAGCGATGCCGAGCGCGCGGCAGATGCCGCCAGCCATGCGACGCAAAAGATCAAGATTGCCCAGTACTATGAGGACCGTCTGGGCGAGCGCTATGCCGGAACCGTCTCGTGGGTTAGCAGCATGGGCCTTTTTGTGCGCTTGGACCTAACGCAGGTCGAAGGCTTGGTTTCGATCAAGAGTCTGGGCAACGAGTGGTTCGAGTTCGACGAGGACGCGCTCACGCTCACAGGTGCCGACACGGGCACCCGTTACGAGCTGGGGCAGCGCGTGATTATCGAGGTCTCGCGCGTCAATACCACGCGTGGGCACTTGGACTTTAAGCTTATCCATTAGCCAAATCCCGACTCATGGTGGGGGAGCGGAGAGCGGCCTTTCGGGACCGCCCTTCGCATTTGAATCGTGGCTACCTTGCCGTCTGCTCGGCCGCCCGCTTACCTGCTATTTGAGAGGTAAAACCTACCAAAATAAACCTGTCCCTTTTTGGCAGGTTTACAAGAAAGCGGGGATGAGATGGCGACGGTGTACGGTTATGCGCGGGTGAGTTCGCGCGATCAGAACCTTAATCGGCAGCTGGATGCGCTGGGCGCCTATGGCGTGGGCTCGGCGAATATTTATGCCGACCATGCGAGCGGCAAGGACTTCGATCGACCGCGTTATCGCGAGCTGCTGCACGTCCTGGGAGACGGGGACGTGCTGGTGGTGCTTTCTATCGACCGACTTGGCCGTAATTACTCCGAGATTCTTGAGGAATGGCGACGCATTACCAAGGAGCTCGGGGTTGCCATTGTGGTGTTGGACATGCCATTGCTTGACACGCGCGCCAGGGCCAGCGGCGCGCCGGATGTGACCAACGTCCTGATTGCCGATATTGTGCTGCAACTGCTGAGCTACGTGGCGCAGGTGGAGCGCGAGAATATCCATCGGCGCCAAGCGGAGGGAATTGCAGCGGCGCGGGCGCGAGGGGTCCGTTTCGGTCGACCTCGCAAGCCATGCCCTCCTCAGTTTGAGCTGGTGCGCGATAGCTATGAGGCGGGCGATATTACCCGCAGCCAGGCAGCAAAGTGCCTGGGCGTGTGCGTGGGGACGTTCGATCGCTGGATGCGCGAGGCGGGGTAGGGTTTTGCGTCGCTTTGTCGCTTCCTGTTGCGATTCAAATTTTGATACGGTGACGATGCCATTTGGGGCTACACTCGCTGATATTCAAAAAAGGAGGTTGACCCTTGGCGCGCGTAAAACAAATAATCGGATGGACCGCGATCGTTCTGTTCGCTGCAACGCTGGCGGGCATCTGGGTGCTGACGGAGCAAAATGCGGTGGAGACGTCGTTGCTGAGCGAGTCCACCGCGCGTGTGGTGGAGGGTCAGGCTACGGGCGTTCAGGCTGTCGATGCCACGGGTGAAGCTCAGGCGGAGAACGGAATGACCGGGGGCACCGATTCGGCTGCCTCGAATGTCCGGTCTGGCCGACTTGCTTCCATTCGCATGTGGGTGGGCACGAACGTCCGTCGCGTTGCCCATACCGTAGAGTTTTTCTTCGTCGGATTGTTCGCCTCGGTGGTCGTGGTTTGCTTTTCCAGGCGTCCGTGGAGCGTATGCTCCCGTTGCGTGCCCGTATTGCTCTTTTGCGCCGCCTACTCCGTTGGCGATCAGGTACATAAGATCTTTGTTCCCGGCAGGCATTTCGACGTTATCGATTTAGGATTCGATGCTGCGGGCTATGTCATCGCCATGCTGTTGGTATTGCTGACGGCGGCGTTGGTGCGCCATGCGACTCGGCCGATCGGCGCCCATGCGAGGCGCTAGCCGGTAACAAACCCGTTTCTGATAATGCGACCTTGTTGAATTATTTTGTGTCGCGCGTATTTCCGAGCGGTCGGATTTGAGGGGCGAGCGGTAGAACGCTCGCCCTTTGTGCGCCACGATGCGGCACAATGTACCGCAAAAGCTGTTTGTATCCGGTACGAATCGTTCGTTGGTCTTTAATTCTTCTCAACGGAGGTGTTTGAGATGGCAAACGGATTGCTTTTGCGGCTTCGCGAGCGTGAGCTCAGCGCGAGCCCGGCGGAACGCAATGTCATCGCATATGTAAGCGCTCATCCGCACGAGGTGGTCGGGCTGTCCGTCCGCGGTCTTGCCGATGTCACGTTCTCCTCGCCCTCGAGCATTTTGCGCTTTTGCAAACGTTTGGGTTTTGCGGGCTACAAGGAGTTCCAGCGCGAACTGATTGCCGAGCTGGCGCTCTTAGGTGACAAGAAAGACGTAGCCCTCGAGGACATCTCCATGGATGACAGCGTCGAACGTATCGTGGGGAAGGTGATGAAAAGCAACGTGCGCACGATCGAGGCGACGGCGCGAACGCTCGATTACACCGTCTTGGAGCGATGCGCGGCCCGTCTTAAGCGGGCACGCGCGGTCAATCTGTTCGGTATTGGTGCCTCTCGTTTGGTCGCGCACGACCTGGCGCAAAAGCTCATGCGTGTCGACAAAGAGTGCCATCTGTACGACGACTGGCATGATCAGCTCTTATGTGCCAAGAACATGCATGAGGGCGATATGGCAATCGCCTTTAGCTACTCGGGCTTGACGCAAGAGGTGCTGGACTGCACCGCCGAGGCTCAACGTCACAACTGTCCCGTTGTGGCCGTTACCAAAGTAGATGGATCATCCAAGCTTGCCACCATGGCCGATGCCGTGCTCGGCGTCGCTGCGAGTGAACCCTTGGTCCGCAGCGGTGCCATGGCTTCGCGTATGGCCCAGCTTATGGTTGTCGATGCCCTTTACGCTGCTTACGTTGCCAGCGACTACGAACGGGCGACGCATGTCATTAAGCAAAACTACATCGAGAAACAGGAAAGATGAGGTGAATGAAATGCTCGATTTAACAAAATTCACGACCGAACAGCGTAATCAAAGGTCAATGGACCTCGATACGATGACATCGCTGCAAATCGTCACGACGATGAACGATGAGGATCTTCGTGCCGTCCAGTCGGTCACGAAAGTGTTGCCCCAGGTTGCCACAGCAATCGACTGGGCTGCTGAGACACTCGAGCGCGGCGGGCGCGTCTTTTACATGGGCGCAGGCACCAGCGGTCGTCTGGGCGTACTCGACGCTTCGGAGTGTCCGCCCACGTTTGGCGTGTCACCCGATCTGATTGTCGGGCTCATTGCCGGAGGCGAGACGGCGTTTATCAAGGCTGTCGAAGGTGCCGAAGACAGCGAGGAGCTTGGCGCGAACGACCTGCGAGAGCGTGGACTCTCGGACAAGGATCTTGTCGTTGGCCTGGCGGCAAGCGGTCGTACTCCTTATGTGGTGGGCGGCCTTGCGTACGCCAAGGCAACTGGGTGCAAGACCATTGCAATTGCCTGCAACCAAGGGTCGAAGATCGGGGAGAGCGCAGATCTTGCCATTGAGCCCGTGCCCGGTCCCGAGGTGCTGACCGGCTCAACGAGGCTCAAGGCGGGAACGGTTCAAAAGCTCATTCTCAACATGATTTCGACCGGTGCCATGGTCAAGATCGGCAAGGTATACCAAAACCTGATGGTCGATGTGCAGCAGACGAACGAGAAGTTGGTGGTGCGCGGCCAGAACATCGTGATGGAGGCGACCGGCTGCACGCGCGAGCGCGCCGTTCAGGCGCTTGCAGATGCCGGCGGCCACGTAAAAACCGCTATTGTCTCGGTACTGCTGGACTGCGATGCCGAGCAGGCTACGGTAGCTCTTGAGCGGGCGCGAGGCCATGTCCGTGCTGCGGTGAGTGGCCATGAGAAGAGCAATGCCGATGCCCAATAGGTGCGCGGCGTGAGCTGATATGACATTCAGACGAGATACCCAATACAAGGAGGAGTTATGACGAACAAAGAGCTGGCTCAAAAGCTGCTGGACCTTTTGGGCGGTAAAGACAACGTGCTCGCAAACGCGGCGTGCATGACGCGCCTGCGCGTGACCGTCAAAGACACGGGCAACGTCGACACGGAGGGCATTAAGGCACTCGACGGCGTGATGGGCCTGGTCGAGGACGACACGATGCAGATCGTGCTGGGTCCGGGCAAGGTGAATAAGGTGCTCGAGGAGTTCTCCAAGCTCACCGGCCTTGCGAAAGGCGTTGCTGACGAGAGCGTGGTTGACGCTGCGGCCACAAACAAGGCCGCGCAGAAGGCCAAGTACGAGTCCAAGCCGGTTCAGGCCTTCCTCAAGAAGATTTCCAATGTCTTCGTCGCCCTGCTTCCCGGCATCATTGCGGCTGGCCTCATCAACGGTATCTGCAACGTCATTAACGTCTCGACGGCAGGCGCGCTTGCAGGCGAGTGGTGGTACCAGGGCATTCGTTCCATGGGCTGGGCCCTGTTTGCCTATCTGCCCATCTTGGTGGGCTATAACGCGGCACGTGAGTTTGGTGGCTCCGCTGCGCTGGGCGGCATCGCCGGCATGATGTGTATCGCCAACAGTGCCATGCCCCTGCTTGCGCCTGGCGCGGCTGATCCTGCCACTGCCATTCTGCTGCCGCTCACCAATGCGCAGTACAACCCCGCAGCGGGCGGCATGATCGCGGCTCTCATCGCTGGCGCATTTTTTGCCTGGATGGAGCGTCAGATTCGCAAGGTTATGCCCAACGCACTCGACACGTTCTTGTCTCCGCTGCTGGTGCTCATCATCGGCGCCTTTGCTCTGATGCTCGTCATCCAGCCGGTTGGCGCATGGCTGACGACTGCCATCTTTAGCGTTTTGACCTTTATCTTCGAGAAGCTGGGCGTCCTGGGCGGCTATATCCTGTCGGCAGGCTTCTTGCCGCTGGTTTCCGTCGGCCTGCATCAGGCGCTCACGCCGATCCACGCTATGCTCAACGATCCCGACGGCGCTACCAAGGGTATCAATTACCTGCTTCCCATCCTTATGATGGCTGGCGGCGGCCAGGTCGGTGCCGGTTTGGCGCTGTACTTTAAGACCAAGAACGCCAAGCTCAAGAGGTACGTCGCAGAGTCCATTCCCGTTGGAATCCTGGGTGTGGGAGAGCCTCTGATGTATGCTGTTACGCTGCCGCTCGTTCGTCCGTTTGTGACGGCCTGCCTGGGTGCCGGATTTGGCGGCGCGCTCGCGGCGCTGCTTCACATCGGCACGGTTTCTCAGGGTGTTTCCGGTCTGTTTGGCCTGCTGATCGTCGTTCCTGGCCAGCAGCTCGGCTACGTTGCCGCTATGCTGCTTGCCTATGCCGCCGGCTTTGTCCTGACGTGGTTCTTTGGCGTCGACGAGCAGAAGATCAACGAGTTCTTTGGCGAGTAGTTTGATATCGCGAGCCGTGTTGCTCGGGGTTCGCGGCGCGCGGCAGATTTCTTGATGTTATGGTTGTGCCGGCGGGGCTAGCTGCTCCGCCGGCCTTTTTTAAAGGAGCGTTGAAGCGTGAAAACGGGTATTTCGATTTATCTTTCCAGCCCTTTGCAGGATATTGAGCGGACGATTGAGCGTGGTGCCGCGGCGGGTGCGCGCTACGCGTTCACCTCGCTGCATATTCCCGAGGATGGGGGAGCGGCGTATGCCGATAAGGTCCGTCATGTGCTGTCGCTGCTTTCCGCCCGTGGCATTGCGCTCATTGCCGATGTGGGGCCTCGCACGTGCGATTTGCTTGGGCTTGAGCGCATCGAGGACCTGCGCGATCTGGGGTTGGAATACCTTCGTTTGGACTATGGCTTTAGCGCCCAACGGGTCGCGGAGCTGTCCGGTGTATTTCGCATTGTGGTCAATGCATCGACGGTGAGTTCTGATGAAATCGCATCGTGGCGTGAGGCCGGTGCCGATGTGACTCGTTTTGCCGCCTGCCACAATTTTTACCCCAAGCCTTATACCGGTTTAACTCTTGAAGATGTTGCTCGGACGAATCTTCGTCTTGCGGCGCTTGGATTCGAAATCATGGTTTTTGTGCCGGGTGATGCTAACGTTCGCGGGCCGGTATTCGAGGGACTGCCGACGGTCGAGGCGCAGCGCGGTCGCGCGTCAAAGGTTGCCCTCAATATGCTTGAGCTTGCACATGGCGCCGATTGCGACATTGTGTTGGTCGGCGACCCCGATCTTTCCGATGCGGGCTGGGCGCAGTTTGCTCAAGTTTCCGCCGGATACGTGGACCTGCAATGCGAGCTTGAGCCCGGTTATGCCTATGTGCGCGGGCAGATTCATCACGACCGGCCCGACTCGAGCGTCCTCATCTTTAGGTCTCAGGAGTCACGTACGACGCTTAAGCCGGATTCCGTGCCGACGGATGCCGGAGCCGGCCTGCCGCGAAAGGCGGGGTCGATTGCTGTGAGTAATAGCGGATATGGGCGCTACGAAGGCGAGCTTGAGATTGCGCGGGTCGATCTTCCCGGTGACGAGCGCATGAACGTTGCGGGCCATATCACGCCCGAGGCAATGGAGCTGTTGCCGTTTATCAAGCGCGGATTCGGGGTACGGTTCGTTTAACGTGTGACCCGCGGGCTACAATTGGCCCATCATACGAAGGCGCCTCGTGTGGCGTGTGTCTGCGTTGGCCGATCTATATTCGGAGGATTCCCATGACCGTACTGTTTGTTGAATATCCCAAGTGCTCGACCTGTAAGAAGGCCAAGGCATGGCTGGACGAACATGGGGTTGAGTATATCGACCGCGATATCGTTTTGGACAATCCCACGGCTGATGAGCTTGCGACCTGGATTGCTCGTTCGGGGCTGCCGGTGCGGCGCTTCTTTAATTCGTCGGGCATGAAATATCGAGAGCTGGGCCTGAAGGCGCGTCTGGATGCGGGCATGACGGATCGGGAGTGCTACGAGCTGCTGGCGACCGACGGCATGCTGGTCAAGCGTCCGCTGCTGGTGGGCGACGACTTTGCGATTCCCGGCTTTAGGGAATCGGCTTGGGCCGAGGCGTTGCTGTAGCGGCTGCGGAAAGTGCGACCCGGAATTCGCTTCCAGAATGGGATGCGCTTTCCCAAAGTGGCCGGTTGCGGAAAGCACGTCCCATTCTGAGCTTCGATTGTGGGACACGGTTTCCGGTTGAGGGCTCGACGGGAAAGTGGGGACCAGTTTGAGCTTGAAAACTGGGACGCACTTTCCGCCGGCGGGCCTGCCTCAGTCAGTCCGCCAGCTGTGCCCATTCGTGCGGATCGTAAACCTTTACGTGTTTGTTGGGCTTGCCGCTCCAGTACTCCTCGTCCATAAAGGGCAGATATGCCTGAACGCCGGGGCAGATAAAGGGAATCCGCTGCTGTTGCAGTCGCTCGCGCTGGCGCTGCTCCAGGTGCGCCTCGGATATGACGGTCGGCATGCCGGACAGCTCGACGAGGCTTGCCTGGATTCGCTTAAGGTCGGGGAGTCCCGCGTGCCATGACATCCGCATGATCAAAAAGGATGCACGGCGGTATTTTGCCTGCACCACAGTAATGGCGGGGCGCAGTGTGGGATGGATTTTGTCCCGTTCGGGCCAAAGGTCGGCAGTGATCTCGAGGCCCAGGGTCTCCCATAGGTAATCAAGCTCTTCGTCCATGGCGCCTCGATATCTACGCGATCATTGATACTTCGATTGTGTTGCCTGGTGCTATCGTTTTCACGGTAGAATCTGCCAACGGTTGACGGCTACCGCTCGCGGCGTTTTGCCCTTCGTGTACAGCGGTCGGCTTCACAGGTCCTTCACGGGTTGGACTAAATTAGGCCAATTTGACTGAATTTCAAAAAAGTCAAAATTGGGGCTTGCGTCACGGCGAGACTTCCCGTATATTTCTTTCTTGCGCAAAGGCACAGCCGAGCGCAGCGATGCAGTCATTGGGATGTCGTCTAATGGCAGGACAGCGGATTCTGGTTCCGTCAATGGGGGTTCGACTCCCTCCATCCCAGCCATTGCATTTGCTACATATGGCCCGTTCGTCTAGCGGTTTAGGACGCCGCCCTCTCAAGGCGGAGATCACCAGTTCGAATCTGGTACGGGCTACCAAAATTGAACGCCCGGGCCTCGTAAGAGACCCGGGTTTTGTGTATTGACCGTATATACGGCGCCTGCCGTGTTTCGCTCAGATCGAGGAGTAGCCATGGATCTGCCCATCAGCTTGCAAGACATCACGTATGCCGAGAACTATCTGGCGCAGGGCGACCTGGCTACGGCGACGCCGCTGCTGGAGCGTCTGGTGGAGCTCGCCGAGGAGTATATCGACGCTGAGTGCAAGACGGAGGAGAAGCGTCAATACTTTAGCTTCGATAGCAAGTTTGAGCGCTTGGCCTATCGCCGCGTGGAGAAGGATCCGCGCGAGCTCGTGCAGGTCGAGGTGCCGTTTGACCGTCTGTACTCTGACATGGCGTTTGCCTACATTCGCCAGCAGGATTATGTAAGCGCTCGTAATGCCCTGATGCAGGCTGTGCGTTGGGACCCCATGAACTGCAACTATCGCTTGGATTTGGCCGAGCTGTTCCGTGCACTCGAGGACAAGCAGGAATGGGCATCGCTCTCGTTCTCGGTGCTGGAGCGTGCAAGCGATGGCAAGTGCGCCGCCCGCGCTTACGCCAATCTAGGTCAGTACTTCTTGGAGCCCGAGACCGAGAACGTTTCGGCTGCCGTGGGCTGCGCGCGTCTGGCGCTGCGCCTGGCGCCCAACGATGCGCATACGACGCGTCTGCTCAACAAGATCCATACCACCTATCCGGATGCCGCTGATGAGAGCGACGACCACGTGATGGGTGAATTGGCCCTGCAAGGCGTGCCGACCTCGCCTTCGGCCGAGATTGCCATCTGCCTGATTATGTGCGCGACCGATGCTGCAAGCGACGGCGACAAGCAGGAGGCGACGCGCCTGACGGTACGTGCTCGCGACTTGGTGGGCGAGGAGGCCTGCGCGGCGATTATCAAACTGGTGCGCGAGAGCGATGCCGAGCTCAATGCCGAGCGCAAGGCAAAGCGCGAGACTGCGGGCTCAAACGCCGATGGCGCCAAGGAGGCCGGCGATGCCCAGTAAGCGTGAACGCAAGCTCATTTCCAAGAATCGCTCGGCGCATCACGAGTACTTTATCGATGAGACGTTTGAGTGCGGTATTGAGCTGAGCGGCACCGAGGTCAAGTCGATTCGCGAGCGCGCCTGTCAGATCACTGACACTTTTGCGCTGATTCGTGGCGGCGAGTGCTGGCTCGTCGGACTGCATATCCACCCTTATAGCCATGGTGGCGTGTGGAATCGCGATCCCGACCGTCGGCGTCGTCTGCTTCTGCACCGCAAGGAGATCGACTTTCTTGACGGCAAACTTCGCAACCGTGGTTATGCGCTGGTTCCGTTGGAGCTCTACTTTAATACCGACGGCCGCGTAAAGCTGCTGCTGGGTCTGGGTCGCGGCAAGAAGCTCTACGACAAGCGCGAGGACATGGCCAAGCGTGATGTCCAACGCGAGATCGACCGCGCCCTTAAGGAGCGCAACCGCTAGGCACTCTGTATAAGTTGCGGTGGAATACGGACTGTTTTGCCTGTTTGAGGGGCTATTCAGTCCCTATTTCACCGCAACTGCGGGCGTCTTATCTTTCTTACTGTTCTGACACATATGTCTCAAAGGCGGCGTCCGTTATGGGTGCCGCCTTTTTTGTGGGTACATACATTCATGAGGTTCCAATCCGAGCTAGGGGAGTGATCGTTATGGACAAAACTGCGTTCTTTACCATGCCGAGTGGCCTGTACGTGGTGAGCGCCGCGGCAGACGGGCTGCGCGCCGGCTGCGTCATCAACACTGCGGTGCAGGTGACGTCCATGCCGCCGCGTATTTCGGTTGCCGTGAACAAGGACAATGTCACCTCGGGCGTCATCGCATCGGCCAAAGCGTTCGCGCTGACCGTGATCGATCAGACCGCCGACATGCTCTACATCGGTAACTTTGGGTTCCGCACCAGCAGCGATTATGACAAGTTTGCCAAATACGAGACCCGCGAGACGGCTCTGGGCATGCCCTATGTGCCCGAGCATGCGGCGGCCCTGTTTAGCTGCCGTTTGATCGACACTGTGGATGTGGGCACGCATCTGCTGTTTATTGGCGAGGTCGAGGATGCCGAGCGCCTGAGCGACGAGACGCCGCTGACGTACGACTACTATCACAAGGTGCTAAAGGGCAAGACGCCGCCCAAAGCCTCGTCGTATCAAGGCTAGAAATGTTCTAAAAATACTTGCATTATGTTATTGAGAATATATACTAATAAGTAAGTACACCAGCAGTCACGTTCGAGAGGAGAACATCATGGCTGAGGAGAAGAAGACGTATAAGTTTGTGTGCACCGTTTGCGGTTACGAGGTTGAGGTCGACACGCCCGAGCTGCCCGAGGACTACGTGTGCCCGGTCTGCGGCGTTGGTCCCGATGAGTTTGAACTTGTCGAGGAGTAGCTCGTAGACACACGGCGATTAGCCATACAGAGCTCTGTCCAAGGGTCCCGGCTGGATATTCCGGCTGGGACCCTTTTGATTTATCTGACGGTTTAAAACGGTCTCACGTGTTACAGATTAAGACGTTATATCTGGACAGTCACGCCATCCCAATTACATCCCCGTTAGCAGCACGATGTCGAGAATCGTCACGATGACGCCGATCCCTGCGAGCAGCGCGTTGAGCGGGCGCGAGTTGGCGTATTTGCCCATGACGCGGGGCGAACTGGTGAGTCGTATGAGCACAAAGACCGTAATCGGCAGCTGAAGCGACAGCAGTGCCTGACTCCAAATGAGACCCTCAAAAGGATTCGGGACGACCAGGCACGCCGCCACTGCGCCGACGAAACAGGTCGCCACCCCGATTGAGGAATGTCGGTCGTGGATGTCGTATTCCTCATCGAACATGCCCGCGGTGATGGTGCCCGCTGCCATGCCCGCCGTCACACTGCTCGATAGGCCCGCGAACAGCAGCGCCACTGCAAAGATGGTCGAGCTTGCCGGGCCCAGAATGGGGGAGAGCGTGGCCGCTGCGACGGCGAGGTCGTCTACGACAATGCCGTGCGCAAAGAAGGTCGTTGCGGCCAGGATGACCATGGCCGAGTTGATTGCCCAGCCCACACCCATCGAAAAGAGCGTGTCGAAGAGCTCGTAGCGCAGACGTTCTTCGATAACCTGCTCGCCTTGGCCTTCGAAGTGCATGGATTGGATGACCTCGGAGTGCAGGAAGAGGTTGTGGGGCATAACGACCGCGCCTAGGACACTCACGATAATCGCGGCCGAGCCGGTGGGCATACGGGGTGTGATCCAGCTTGCGGCGGCTTGCGGCCAGTCGACGTTGACTAGTGCAAGCTCGGCCAAAAACGAGAGTCCTACCACGCCCACGAAGGCGATGATCCAGCGTTCGGCACGCTTGTAGGAACTCGTCATGAGCATCGCCATCGATACTGCCGCCACGATGACGCAGCCCGCACGTACGGGCAGCCCAAAGAGCATTTGAAGGGCAATCGCGCCACCCAAGACTTCGGCCATGGCGGTGGCGATGGTCGCGAGATAGGCACTGGCGAGCACCGTGCGTCCAACGAAGCGGGGGAGGTAACGTGTCGTGGCCTCGGCAAGACAGGCGCCCGTGGCGATGCCAAGGTGCGCCGCGTTGTGCTGCAAGACGATCAGCATAATCGTGGACAGCGTGACGATCCACAGCAGCGCGTAGCCAAACTGCGAGCCCGCGGCCATATTGGAGGCCCAGTTGCCCGGGTCGATAAAGCCGACGGTCACGAGCAGCCCGGGGCCGATATGCCGCGCAATGTCTAGGCCTCCGTGACCACCGGTGCGCCGGGAACCAAAGTGTTGTTTGAGATGGTTGAGCATGGTGCACTCCTGCGTGCCGTTTGTTTGACGCCGTAAAGGGTACCCGTTTTAGGCTTAAAGGTTAACCGAGACTAACAAAATTGTTGTATTTGAATGGGACGGTGAAAGGGGATTGCCGAAATGTCTTGATCCGTAACAACTAAGGATGGAAATTGGGTCTAGGTGTTACAGATCAAGACAGGAAGAAATGGTCCTATGAAAAATCTTGATTTGTAACAGCTGACCGCCAAAACCGGCTCTTCGTGTTACAGATTGAGATGTTTGAAGCGGTGAGCTTACAGGCCGAACTTGGGGCCTATGTTGTCGCCCTTGAGGTCGGCGGTGTCCACTCGTAGGGCGTGCGTTACGCGATTGTTTCGAAACGGGTGGGAAACACAACGGGCCGGCGGTGCTCCTAGTATGCCTATTCAACTGACTGTCTAATATCTAGGGGAGGATCGCGATGCAGGCAGATTCCGCTCAGCAGCAGGGCCTTTATCGCCCCGAATTCGACCACGATGCATGCGGCATCGGCGCGCTTGCCGATATCAACGGCGAGCGCCATCACCAGATCCTGGACGACGCACTGTCCATTCTGGTCAACTTGGAGCACCGCGGCGGCACGGGACTCGAGAAGAACACCGGCGACGGCGCCGGCATCCTGTTCCAGGTTCCGCATCACTTTTTCCGTAAAGAGGCCCAAAAGTGCGGCCAGATTCTGCCGGCAGAGGGCGACTATGGCGTGGCCATGCTGTTCTTCCCGCAGGACGGCAAGGGCGTAGAGGATGCCCGTCGCGTGTTTGAGGAGGGCTGCGCCGAAGCCGGCGTTCCGCTGCTCTTTTGGCGTGAGGTGCCGGTCGACCCGCACGACCTGGGCGAGACGGCCCGCGCCTGCATGCCTACCATCCTGCAGGCCTTCCTGGGCCGTCCGGACGACACACCCGCCGGTGATGCCTTTGAGCGCCGCCTATACGTGTGCCGCCGCACCATCGAGAAAAAGGCCGACGCCGAGTTTGCCCTGCGCGACAAGATCTTCTATGTGTGCTCCATGAGCTCGCGCACCATCGTGTACAAGGGCATGTTGGTCGCCACGCAGATGCGCCGCTTCTTCATCGATCTCAACGACGCCGCCGTCAAGACGGCCGTGGCGCTCGTCCACTCGCGCTACTCCACCAACACCACGCCCAGCTGGGAGCGCGCGCACCCCAACCGCTTTATCATCCACAACGGCGAGATAAACACCCTCAAGGGTAACGTCAATTGGATTCGCGCCCGCGAACCCAACCTGTACAGCCCCGTGCTGCAGCACGATCTTGAGCGAGTGATGCCCATCATCAACCGCGAGGGTTCCGACTCCGCGATTCTGGACAACGTGCTCGAGTTCCTGGTTATGAACGGTCGCCCGCTCACGCGTGCCGCGTCCATGTTGCTGCCCGAGCCGTGGGACCACAACGACAGCCTGAGCGAGGAGCGCCGCGCCTACGACGCCTACCAGTCCATGCTCATGGAGCCCTGGGACGGTCCGGCCGCCATCGCCTTTACCGACGGCCGTACCCTGGGTGCTGCCCTCGACCGCAACGGCCTGCGTCCTGCCCGCTACTATGTGACACGCGACGGTCGCTTTATGCTGGCAAGCGAGGTGGGCACCATCGAGGTAAGCCCCGAGAACATCCTGACGAGCGGCTGTCTGGGACCGGGCCAGATGCTCGAGGGCGACTTTGCCCGCGGCCGCGTGATCTACAACGACGAGCTGCGCTCTCGTTACGCCAAAGAAAAGCCCTACCGTGATTGGATTGCCGAGGAGACGCTGACCGTCGACGCGCTCGATAGGCCTGCCGCGGCAACGCCCGCCGAGGACGCCGAGGTACCCGTCGCCGTGCGCATGGCTAAGCTCGGGTATCACTGGGATGATGTTGACGAGGTCGTGCGTCCCATGGCCCAGCAGGGCAAGGCCCCGCTCGCCTCGATGGGCATCGATGCGCCGCTGGCCTGCCTGTCCAAGAAGACGCGTTCGTTCTTCGACTACTTCTATCAGCTGTTCGCCCAGGTCACGAACCCGCCGATCGATGCCCTGCGCGAGCACATGGTGACTTCGACCACGCTCTACCTGGGCAACCACGGCAACCTGCTCGAGGATTCCCGCACGGCCTGCCAGCTGGTGCGCTTGGAGCGTCCGCTGCTGAGCGAGGAGGAGTTCGACCGCATCTGCGCCATCGACCGCGTGGGCTTTAAGACCCGCCGTTTCCGTGCCGTGTACCGCCGCGACGCGGGTGAGGGCGCGCTGCAGGCTGCACTCAAGCAGCTTGCCGAAGACGTCGAGGCCGCGGTTCGCGATGGCGTGAACATCGTGGTGCTGAGCGACCGTGCTGCGGCGGGCGAGGTCCCTGTGCCGTCGCTGCTCGCCGTGGGCTGCGTGCACAACCACCTGATCCGCGCCGGCGTGCGTACCTTTGCCGACATCGTGGTGGAGTGCGGCGACGCCGTGTCCCCGCACGACTTTGCGGCGCTGGTGGGCTACTCCGCGAGCGGCATCTATCCGTACAACGCGCATGCGTGCATTCGCGACTTGGCGGCGCACGGCGATCTGGACGTGACAGCTGAGCAGGGCATCGCCAACTACAACAAGGCTGCGACCGCCGGCATCGTCTCCATCATGTCTAAGATGGGCATCTCCACGGTGCAGAGCTACCACTCTGCGCAGATCTTCGAGGCCGTGGGCTTCACTCCGGAGTTCGTCAACGCGTACTTCGCCGGCACGGTGAGCCGTGTGGGCGGTATGGGTGTCGAGGACGTCGAGCGCGAGCAGAATGAGCGCTACGACGCCGCGCTCGCTATCCTTAAGAGCCCGGCTCCCGATCAACTGCCCACGCTGGGTCTGACCAAGTGGCGCCCGCTCGGCGGCGAGGATCACCTTATCGACCCGCAGACCGTCTACCTGCTGCAGACCGCCTGCCGCGAGGACAGCTACGACACCTTTAAGGAGTACAGCGCCCGCCTGCACCGCACCGGCCGTGCCGTGCGCCTGCGTGACCTGCTGGACTTTAATGCCAACGGTCGCACGCCGGTTTCGCTCGACGAGGTGGAGCCCGCGCTCAACATCGTCCGCCGCTTTAACACCGGCGCCATGTCGTACGGTTCCATCAGCAAAGAGGCACACGAGTGCATGGCCATCGCCATGAACCGCCTGCACGGCCGTTCCAACTCCGGCGAGGGCGGCGAGGATCCGCGCCGCGAGACCCCGCTGGCTAACGGTGACTCCAAGAATTCCGCCATCAAGCAGGTGGCAAGCGCGCGCTTTGGCGTGCTGACCCGCTACCTGTGCAGCGC
>CALHJX010000162.1:0-2834 GCA_938033385.1 uncultured Collinsella sp.
GGTCCTGCCACCGTGGTTGAGGCTATTGCCGACGCCGCCGAGGTCGCCCGTGCCATCGCCGGCGTGGACTTTAACAAGTACGCCGACTGCAACGAGCAGGCTGGCCGCGAGGACACCTGCTACGAGCGCAAGGGGTCGCTGTGCCGCGACAAGCGCAACTGCACCAAGACCCGCTGCCTGGGCTGCGGCTCGGTGTGCGAGGTCTGCTGCGACGTGTGCCCCAACCGCGCCAACGTGGCCATTAAGGTGCCGGGCCTGGCCAAGCATCAGGTCGTTCATGTCGATGGCATGTGCAACGAGTGCGGCAACTGCGCCGTGTTCTGCCCCTACCAGGAGGGTCGTCCCTACAAGGACAAGCTCACCCTGTTCTGGAGCGAGGAGGACATGGAGAACTCCGAGAACGAGGGCTTCCTGGCCGTGGACGAGGATCACTTTAAGGTCCGCGTCGCCGGCACGGTCCGCACCGTCTCGGTCGATGCCGTCAACACCGGTCTTCCCGAGGCCGTCCGCCTGACCATCAGGGCTGTGCGCGACAACTATTCGTACCTTCTTAAGAAATAGGCGAGTCTCTTATGGCCAAATCCATTCAACATAACGTGGCCTACGTTGCCTGCGGAAGCGGCTGTGCTTTCGCAGGCGGTGACGCCCGCTGCAGCGAAGGCTGCATTGGCTGTGGTGCCTGTGTCACGGCCTGCCCCCACGGTGCCATCGCGCTGGTCGACGGCGTCGCCCGCGTGGACCGCTCCAAGTGCACGGGCTGTGGCCTGTGCGGCATGGCGTGCCCGCAGCGCGTGATTGCCTTCGTCCCCGGCTACCAGAACATTCTGGTGCGCTGCAACAACACCGATAAGGGTGCCATTGCGCGCAAGGTCTGCGACACGAGCTGCATCGGTTGCGGTATGTGCGCCAAAAAGTGCCCTGCCGGCGCTATCCGCATCGAGGACAACTGCGCCCATATCGACGGCGTGGACTGCCTGTCGTGCGGTATGTGCGCCGTCGTCTGCCCGCATGGCGCCATCCACGACCGCACCGGCATCGCCGCCGGCGTGTAGAAGGGAATCACCATGGCACAGGAATTCACTTTTACCGTTAACGGTGTCGAGCACACGACGACTCAGAACAAGCCGCTGCTGCGCTATCTGCGCGACGACCTGCACATTCACTCCGCCAAGGACGGCTGCTCCGAGGGCGCCTGCGGCACCTGCACCATCCATGTGGACGGTGCGGCCGTCAAGGCGTGCGTGCTGACCACCGCTCTTGCCGCCGGCCGCAACATCGTGACTGTTGAGGGCCTGCCCGAGGACGTGCGCGAGGCCTTTGTGTACGCCTTTGGCGCCGTGGGCGCCGTGCAGTGCGGTTTTTGCATTCCCGGCATGGTCATGGCGGGTGCAGCGCTCATCGCTGAGGACCCCGAGCCCACCGAAGAGCAGATCAAGTACGCCATTCGCGGTAACGTCTGCCGCTGCACCGGCTACAAAAAGATTATCGAGGGCATCTCGCTGGCCGCTGCGGTGCTCCGCGGCGAAAAGCAGATCGACGAGGATCTGGAGCGCGGCGACGACTACGGCGTGGGCAAGCGCGCCTTCCGTATTGACGTGCGCAAGAAGGTGCTTGGCGAGGGCAAATATCCCGACGACATCGACGAGCTCGATCAGCCGGGCCTGACCTATGCCAGCGCCGTGCGCTCCAAGTATCCGCGCGCCCGCGTGCTCTCCATCGATACCTCCAAGGCCGAGGCCCTGCCCGGTGTGGTGGGCATCCTGCGCGCCGAGGACGTGCCGGTCAACCAGGTCGGCCACCTTATCCAGGACTGGGACGTCATGATCGCCCAGGGCGATATCACCCGCTGCGTGGGCGATGCCATCGTGCTGGTGGTCGCCGAGGACGAGGCGACGCTCGAGAAGGCCAAGAAGCTCGTAAAGATTGACTACGAGCCGCTGGAGCCCGTGCGCAACATTGTCGAGGCCAGGGCCGCCGACGCTCCGCGCCTGCATGACAGCTTCTTTGCCTTCGGCAACACGGTGGAGCTCAAGGACAATGTGTGCCAGAGCCGCCATGTGACACGCGGCGACGCCGCCAAGGCGCTGGCCGAAAGCGCGTTTACCGTGACGCAGCGCTTTACCACGCCCTTTACCGAGCATGCCTTCTTGGAGCCCGAGTGCGCCGTTGCCTTCCCGTACAAGAATGGCGTCAAGGTGCAGTCGACCGACCAGGGCGCCTACGACACGCGCAAAGAGTGCGCTCACATGTTTGGCTGGGATAGCGAGCCCGAGCGCGTGGTCGTCGAGACCATGCTCGTGGGTGGCGGCTTTGGCGGCAAGGAGGACGTGTCCATCCAGCACTTGGCCGCGCTCGCCGCATATAAGTTCCAGCGTCCTGTGAAGTGTAAGCTCACGCGTGCCGAGTCGCTCGCTTTCCATCCCAAGCGTCACGCCATGGACGGCACCTTTACACTGGGCTGCGACGCCGAGGGCAACTTTACCGGCCTGGATTGCGAGATCAACTTTGATACCGGCGCCTACGCGTCGCTGTGCGGCCCGGTGCTCGAGCGCGCCTGTACGCATGCCGTCGGCCCCTACAAGTACCAGAACACCGACATTCGCGGTTATGGCTACTACACCAACAACCCGCCCGCCGGTGCGTACCGCGGCTTTGGCGTTTGCCAGTCCGAGTTTGCGCTCGAGAGCCTGATCGACCTGCTGGCCGAGAAGGTCGGCCTGGATCCGTGGGAGATCCGCTACCGTAACGCCATCGAGCCGGGCGAGGTTTTGCCCAACGGCCAGATTGCCGATTGCTCCACGGCACTGAAGGAGACGCTGCTCGAGGTCAAGGAT
>CALHJX010000163.1:0-22219 GCA_938033385.1 uncultured Collinsella sp.
GCCGCGCGAGGTGAACTCGTAGTGGTACAGCTCTGCATAGGGCGTAAAGATGGTGCGGGAGCCCGCCTCCCCCTGGCGCCAAATGCCTCGACCGCGAAGCTGTCCAATTCAAGATGGTCGGCATCGGTCCAGGCTCGGAAGCCTCTGAGACGCCCGACTCGTAGTACGTGACCTTGTCTATAAACAGGCTTTCCGCACTCCAGCATAAGAAGGCCCGTGCAACAAAACACAAAGGTAGGCCAGAGCAACAAGCAGGATGCAACGGCGATGATGGCCCAACAAGACAACAGGCATGATTGCGCCGATCTACATGGCAAGCCAATAAACAGGATTGGGAAATGCCTGGTGGCAGTACTCATCAGTGTATTGAGACCAAATCCTAGCCCAGACTCATAACAGATAGAATCCCTGCAACAGCGGGAAAAGTCGACGTAAATCGTTTAAGTATGTGGCAAGCGGAGAGAGTGTATGGGCGCTCGCACGCGTCTTTAAATCTTCTAATGAGCAAGAAGAGAGGGATCTAGGAGAGACCTAATAGTTCTTGGAAGCTGGGAATCATCGAACTCACCATCTTTAAACAAGAGGGAATCATATAGCTTCTTATCGTTCTGTCTCGAAAAGATATGAGTGACCAGATGCACATCGTGGGCCTTTGAAAAACAATCTTCGTCCCTTAAAGATTCAGCAATATAACAACCGCCCCTATAGTTCATGAGTAAGGAAAAGTTCAAGTCTGTTGTTCCAAACTTATAGCACTGCGATTTTGTTGATATGTCTTCGAGCATAAAGCACGCGGAGGTTGCAAAAGAGGCAAGCTGAACAATATGGTTGACTTTTCTGCGACACAGAGCGTAGGGATGGCGATTCGAAAAGTCGATCTGCGACGCAGCAAGTTTTCCTCTGGATGCCAATTTGAAAAACTGCTTAGCCGACAAATGACTATCTACGCCAGTTAAATGCTTGAAATTTTCGGCCTTATAAATAACTTCGATATACCTGTCATCGAAAACGTACATGAATGACTTTCCGACAAGAAAACCGCGATAAAGTTTTGCTGCCTGATTAATTTCCGCAACTATCGCCTTCCGATCTTCAGCCCTACCCATACTGCCCCAATCAAAAAAGCCGGGATAACCCCGGCTGATAATCAAAGAGGCGGTTTTCTGCTGGCTGTCAGCCGCGGCATCCTCACGGAAACCTAGTTGTCGCCGGAATTATAGTCCCCGGCGCGGACTCACCTTATCTCCCCGGTGCGGGCTCGATATCCTCTCGGATATCTAATCGTCTTGGACTTTTTACCTGCCCAAGCACAGTACAGCTTTTACGTGCCGCCACACGGAGCTTAGCTCAAGATTATTATCTATAACTCAAGCCACTAAAGCAAGCTACGCACGGGCATGGTCAAATTAAATTCAAACCTTGGTCATCAATCACATCTACCGCGGGCCGATAACGCCCGCCTCATGTGCTGCGATATAATCAATCTCACTAAATGCCAAATCAGCAAGCCGAAGGAGCTAACGTGCTAACAATTCACTATGGTGATATGGAAAACGTTATCTACAACACGTCGGTTTACTTCGATAACGTCTATTCGCCCCAGTGGTTTCAAGATGCCTTTGCTCAAAGGGTCATAAAATCCATCGACAAAGGCACCGTGGTAGGCCCCAATGCAATCGATACCAAGATTCTAGGTATCATTCCTCCCGAAAAACTATCCAGCGGCACCAAAACACTGCTGCTTATGTACTTTATGCCGGAGAACGTATATAACGCCTCAAATTGCGGTGATAATTGCGCCTACTGGATTCTGCGGATCGCCGCGCAAAAGGATTTAGCAATCAATCTCTACCATTTAATGGATTTTGGAAACGGAAAATTCACGGCTGTCATTGCGAACACAGGCGATGTCGTTCACACGATGTTTGACCTTGTCCCCATAGCTGGAAAATGCCTTAGGGAGAACTCCTGATGCGCGGATCATACAAGGTAATTATTCAAAATAACCGTGTTCAGTTTAAACTGACCATCAATAGAAATCTGACCATCATCCAAGGAAACAGTGCTACAGGGAAGACAACTCTGCTTGATATGGTGGCAGCCCACGAAGAGCTTGGGGCACAAAGCGGCGTAACAGTAAGTTGCAAAGTGCCCTGTAAAACAATATCTGGAAAATATTGGCGCAGAGATCTCCAAGAGATTTCCAGCAGTATTGTTTTTATTGATGAGGGCAATACTTTTGTTCGATCAAGAGAATTTGCCCATGAAGCAAAACGTAGCTCAAACTACTACGTAATCGTCGCCAGAGAGTCACTGCGCCAACTGCCCTATAGCGTTGATGAAATCTACGGTCTTAAGAACACCAACCGAACCACAACGAAGTATCCCGTTTACTCTCGTGTCTACACCTCTACATATCGTATTTACGGTGATACTGAATTTAGAGGCGAGAGGCCCAAGCTTGTCATCGTCGAGGACACAAATTCGGGCTACGAATTCTTCAGTTTGCTATGCAAAAAGAGCAGCATTAAGTGCATCAGCGCGGGAGGAAAATCAAATATTTGCAACTGCATTATGGACGCACCGGAAAACGACATCCTCGTGATTGCCGACGGCGCCGCCTTTGGACCAGAAATTGCGGAAGCAGCTGCTCTATTGCGCCGAAAGAACATCAAGCTATTCCTACCGGAATCGTTTGAATGGCTCGTGTTGAAGTCGGGATTATTCAACAGCAAACACATTAAGGACATGCTGCTTAACCCCGCCGAACATATCGAAAGCTCAAAGTTCTTTAGCTGGGAGAGGTTCTTTACTGCAGAACTCATCGAATGCTCACGAGACACACGTTTTCGATATGACAAGAGCTGCTTGAACGAGGAGTACTTGAACCCCACCGCCCTTGCAGCTCTTGAGGATACTTTGCCGGAACTTGGCATTACTTCGTGCTAAAGCGAGAAGTACTCACTATCGGCAGATAGGTTTGGTCCGAGCCATGGGTCGCCGTTGAGGAAGAACTGCGGCCAGCGCTGCATGAACAGCGCTTGCTCGCGCTTCCAGCGACTCATCTTTTCCTCGTTGGCCTCTTCCCTGCCGCGCGAGGTGAACTCGTAGTGGTACAGCTCTGCATAGGGCGTAAAGATGGTGAGGTAACCCGCCTCCCACACACGCAGGCAAAAGTCTGCGTCGTTAAAGCCGACGGCGAATTCCTCGTTATAGCCTCCGACCTGCTCAAATACGTCGCGTCGCACCATCTGGCAGGCACCTGTTACGGCGCTAAAGTTACCCGGACGTACGGCGCGGGCAAGATAGCCCTCGCGCTTTGCCGAGAAGTCCTGGTTGGCATGGGCAAGTGCGCCGCGCACGCCAACCAAAATGCCGGCGTGTTGCACCAGATGGTCGGCAAAGTAGAGTTTGGCGCCCACCACGCCCGCATCGGGACGCTGCAGATACCCCATCATCTCTTCGATAAAATCGGGGCTTATGACCTCGGTATCGTTGTTGAGCAGCAGCAGGTAGTCGCCCTTGGCGTGCTCCACACCAAAATTGATGATCTGGGAGTAATTGAACTCGCCCGGCCAGTACACAACGCGCGCGATGCCCTTGCCTTCGGATGCCGCAGCCACGCGCTCTGACAGGGTTTCGTAATACGCAAACGTCTCCGGGGCTTCACTGTTGTTCTCCACCAAGACGATCTCGTAGTTGGCATACGTGGCTTTCTGGGCGATCGACATCACACAGGCATCGAGCGTCTCAACGTGATCCTTGGTGGGGATCACTATGCTCACCAGCGGCGCAGGCTCCGGCAGCGCATAGCGTATGCGGTAGACAAACGGCGTCTCGGTCTCCTCGACCGTTCCGTGAACGCCCAGCGCGTTAAAGTGGCACTGCAGCGCAAGACGACCCGCTTCAATGGCATACGGCTTGCTATCGGCAGAGCCATCGGCGGTGGAACCGGGATGCACGCGCCAGTGATACAACACGTGCGCAATATGCTCAAACCGTGCGCCCGATGCAAGGCAGCGAAGCGTCAGGTCATAATCCTGGGCGCCCGCGACGTCTTCCGGCGACATGCCAATACGATCGATAAGCGTCTTCTCCACCATCAGGAAATGCGTCACGCAGTTATGGCTATAGAGCAGGTCGACGTTGAGCTGCGTCTTAAAGACCGGCTGGCCCCACTCTCCTACTTTCTGGAACATGTCCTCGTCGCAGAACAGGACCTGGGGACGCTCGCCCTCGGCCGCCTTATTCAGCGCGGCAACATAGTGGAATAGCGCGTCCGGTTCCAAGATGTCATCGTGGTCCAAGAACGCGATGTAGTCGCCCGTCGCTTGCTCAATACCTGCGTTGGTGTTGAGCACAATGCCGCCGTTGCCAGGCAGCTCAATACGACGAACCCGCTCTTCATTGGCGCCAGCCGCAAGATTGGCCACCGCATCCCATTCGGGCGAGGCGTCCATAAGGAGCAATTCCCAGTTGTCATAGCTCTGGGCTAGCACCGAGTCCAGCAGCTCGCGCAGGTAGACCCGATCAGTTTTATAGCACGGCACCACAATGCTCACGAGAGGTCTATAGGCAAAGGCCGCCGAAGCGACACGCTGGCACGCCAAATCGCCCGGCTTTGCGCGATGCTGCTCAAACCAACGTCGATAGGCTACGTCGTCCGCACGCGCGTCCTTCATGCGGTTCCAACTGTCATCGACCATGCCGTTGTACAGGCGACCATCCATGGCGCAAAACCCGCTCTGGATCTGCTCTGTGGGATCGCTCACAATCGTGACAAAATCTCGTATATCCTGAGGCATCTCAACGCTCAGATACGTTTTATTGACGCGGCATCCGTCCTGCTGCGGCACATCGACCTGCGATTCAAACACATGCACGGTGACATCGATGGCATTCATATGCGCATCGAAAATCTGGAGCTCAGGTGTGCACTGGAGGTCTCCATCCCAGGTAACCTCATAGCGCCACACCGCGCCGGCGTCTGCCGGTAAATAACGAACAGCATCGATCTCATAGCGACCGCAGCACTCGCCGCGCTGTGCATCGCGAACGAGTGCACACATCGCAGGCTTTGCTTTGTAGTTAATCTTGGATTCCAGCTTGGCCACGCAGCTATCGAGGCGAATGGAGCCAAGCTTTTGGCCACCGGACACAAATGCAGCGTCGATCGCAGAGCCATCCAAAAACGGAAGCACCAAGACGGCAAGCTCGCGCTCGTAATCGGCAACGGAAGGGCAAAGCGCCAGCACACGGCCATGGTCAACCGGGAGTACCAGCGACGGCACACAAGAACCGCTCGTCGTCGCATAGGCAAACGCTTGAGAACCCTCCCGCTCAATAAGCGCGGCGACATCCTGACCGGCAAAACGAAGCAGCACAAATAGACGGCCCTGACTGCGGCAAAGCGCCAAACGCTTGATACTCATCTACACCTCTCGCTTTCCCAGGGCGTTCGCTGCCATGCGTTTGCAGGCACCCAGGCGCCCAAACCTCAAGACGTCGTAATCGAACATGAGCTTTTTGCACTCGCGGGCATTGGGGGCCTTGCTGGTAAGCGCCGCACGCACCATAACAGCAACAGAAGGAGCACATTGTGCGAGCGCAGCAACGCTGCCCACGGCAGAGCCGGCGAGCGCCGTGGCAACGGCAGCAAACACCTTGCCGCAGTCCGAACCCAGCAACCTGAGCGCATCGTACAGCACCAGATCGCAGAGGAAGTACGCCAGGTCATCGGCATGCTGAGCATCGAGACCGTCGCGCCGCCAGTCAGCCAGCACCGCGGAGTAAATCTTCACGTGCTCCAGCAGACGTGTCTCGTCGTCGTAGCGCATGGTGTCCATGAGCGAACCCTTGCGCGCCACGCGGTAGTCATACAGCTTGTTCGAGATAAGCGCGGTCTTGTGCGAACGACCGTACACGGCAAAATCGAAGACCTGGTCCTCGCCGTACTTAACGGTTTCGTCGAACACGATCCCGTTGCCCAGCAAAAACTCACGCTTGCAGGCGGTGCGCCATGCAAAGGGGCGAGATGCTTCCTTAAACAGCAAGTCAGAGTTATAGCCTTCAAACGACACATCGCGCGGGCTCAGCACATAGTTAAGCCACGGATACCCCGCCTCCAGCGGATACGGGTTCGCGCCAAAGGTCAAAACGTCGCAGCCTTCGCGCTCAAAGGCATCTACGATCACACGGCACGCATCGGGCGTAAATCGGTCGTCGGAATCCAAGAACGCGACGATAGGCGCCGTGGACGCGGCGATGCCTGCATTACGTGCACTCGACAGGCCGCCGTTCTCCTTATCAACCAGCCTAAAGCGCGCGTCCTTTTCGCAATAAGCGGCCGCAATATCGCGCGAACCGTCCGGCGAGCCATCGTTAACCAGCACGCCTTCCCAATCGGGCATGTCCTGCGCAAGCAGGGAGTCCAAGCACCAGGCCAGACACTCCTCCACTTTATAGATGGGAACGACAACGGAAATCTTGGGGGTAGCCATAGTCACTCGCTCCTACTGTGCGGCCGGAACGTCATCGGGGTGCGGGTTGTCGCCGTAGGTGCGCTGATACGTCAGCACGCGCTTGACCAGCGGCAGGCCGCCAATCTTAAAGTAATGCTTAAACGTATTGAGCTTGCCCGGCTTCTTAAAGTCAAAGCGCGAATCGATATAGGCGCGGGGCGACTTGACCATCAGGCGCAAATCGGTCTCGCCGCGTGGATCAAACAGCGACAGGTCAAAGCGACCGGCATCCCAGTCGGCCTTGAGCTCGGGTGAAGCCTTCTCCCAAAACTGCCCACGCAGCTCATCGACCAAACGCTCGTCATTCCAACGATACGTATCGACCTTCATGCGCATTAAAATCCCCTGGAGCTGAGCCTTGAGCTCGGGGCGCTCATCCAAAAAGCGCTGCATCTCGGCATATTCGTCGCATACGCAAAACACCTTGTTGGGCGAATTAACGGAGCTCTTCTCGTTATCCTGGCGATAGCACAAAATGGGGTCCGCAATAAACGCGGCGCGCTCGGCGCACGCCCAAACCTTAAAGTTAAAGCCTGCATCCTGATACGAGGCACCCGGCGTGGGGAGGAACCGAATCTGATTGGCGTTAAGGAACTCACGGCGATAGATAGCCGACCAAATGGAAGGCTTGCGGTAGAAGATACCCGGGCGATCGACGGGGCGATACGCGGCGCCCGTCATATGCTCGTCGATAATCCCAAACAGCTCACGGCGCTCGCTGGGCGTGGACCAATACAGGTAAAAGTCGCCCTTCACCACATCGGCATGCTCAGCATCGGCCTTGGCGACCAGCTTTTGGAGCGAATCCTCAAACATAAAGTCGTCGGACTCAAGGATGCCCACGTACTCGCCGCGCGCCATCTCCAGGCCGCGGTTCATCGAGTCGCCGTAGCCGCTGTTGGCCTTGTCGATCATCTTCACACGGGGGTCGCGCTCCATGTACTCGCGGATGATATCCGGCGAGCTATCGGTGGAACCGTCATTGATGCAGATGATCTCGATGTCCTTGAGCGTCTGAGCCACGGCGGAATCGAGGCACTCGCACAGGTAGCGTTCGACATTGCAAATAGGGACAAGCAGCGAAACTTTAGGGGTATCAGAGTTCTGCAAGAGAACCTCCTGTTGAGTAGCGTGTAACAGGGTTATTTTAGCAGCCGAGTTGCGGCGGGCGGCAGCGCTTGGAATTAGATAAAGCGCTCCAGGCAGGCTTTGAGACCGCGAGTCGAAAGATAGAACAGCGTGGTGTCTGCCATCGAAACGCCCGAGGTCGCCGCAACGAGCTTCTGGGCAACACGGCGAACGGCGCCCTTAGCAGGCATATCCGCCCACTCCGTTCCCAAAAACGTCGTAAGGTCCATGTTGACGCGAGCCGCCACGCGATGGAAGTCATCGGCATCCAAGCGCGCCAGGTCGAACACAATTAGGTCTAAAAACCAAGTTATCAGCTCGCCGGGGCACAGGTCCAAAAGACCGTAGGCCGCCCAGTCCTCCAAGACCTCCTCGAGCATCCTCATGTGGGCGTCAAGCTTTTTGGCGCGAGCCTCGGCACTGTTGAACTCGTGCGTTGCCGATTCGCTCTCCATCACGTAGTGGTAGAACTTGTCCGGCATGACGACGGTCTTACGGGCAAGCGCATAAGCCGCAAATTGGAAGACGACGTCCTCGCCCAAAGCCAAACCGGGGGCGAAGCGAATGCCTTCACGATTGAGCAGCTCGCGCGAAAAAGCCGCACGGCAGGCATAGGGCTGCGCATTCGAATGGAACAGCAGTTGGGGATCGCGGGCGCCGAAGGTGCCAGCTTTGGGGCTCATGAGTTGCTGGACACGTTTGGGAGCAGCATCGGCAGGTTCACAGACGCCGCCAAAAACGGCGGCCTCGGCATCTGCAGACTCAATGGCATGCAGCACGCGCTCGACCGTCTGGGCATCGATGTAATCGTCGGCGTCCACAAAAAAGACGGTCTCGCCCTCGGCGGCATCGATACCGGCATTTCGAGCATACGAGACGCCCGCGTTTTCCTGGTCAATCACCAGTACGCGATCGTCGGCCTGCGCAATCTGGCGCAACACGTTCAACGAATCATCAGTCGAACCGTCGTTGACGCAGACAACCTGAATCGAGCGCTCGGACTGGGCCAACAGCGAATCGACGCATCGCTGAATGGAGTGCGCAGAGTTGTAAACGGGGACGACAATGGTAGCTTTAGGACACGAGGCCTCTCCCATGCCGACCTACCCCCTCAGCGATTCGATGAGGAAGGCAGCGACCACGCCTGGCCCTCCAACCGAGGCGTAATACTTAGCACGGCCCAAGGCACCATCCGTCGCAAAACTCGGATGCTCGTCAACCCAGCCCTCAGGATCTTTGAGGATGGCAGCGAGATTCGCGCGCTTCCACGGCTTGAGGTCGTCAAGCGAAAAGTCCCCGGCGTCCAAGGCCGCTTGGAACTCCTTGGCCATCTGAACCAGGAACTCCTTATAGAACTTAGGCGCCAGGCGCACGTAGTTCCACATGTACGAATCGTACTTAATGAGCTGATTGAACTTGAGCATGCGCGCGACATCATCACTTGCGTGGTCACGGGCATAATCCTCTCGAATCCAACGCTCAATCTCAGCATACTCGGTATTGACGCAAAAAACCTTAGCCGAAGAATTGACCGAGGAATTCTCGTTGTCCTGGCGATACGACAGCACGGCATCATGTAGGTAAACAGCCTTATCGGCGCACGCGATCACCTTAAAGGCGAATGACGTGTCCTGAAAGGATGCCCCCGGAGTCGGCAGGAACTTAATGCCGTTGCGCTCAAGAAAATCGCGACGGTACACGGCCGACCAAATCGACGGCTTTTGCTTAAAGAACTGCGTCGTGTCGCTCGGGTGCACCGGCTTGTCGCAGTCCTTGGCCTTAAACATCTCGTGCAGCGAACGGCGCTCCTCGGGCTTAGACCAGTAGAAATCAAAGTTCGCCTTCGCAAAGTCGGCATTATTGCTATCGGCGGCCGAGACAAGCTTTTCGAGTGCGTCGGGCGCCATAAAGTCATCGGACTCCAAGATGCCAACGTACTTGCCACGCGCCATCTCCAGACCGTGGTTCATCGAGTCGCCGTAGCCGCTGTTGGCCTTGTCGATCATCTTGACGCGCCCATCGCGCTCCATATACTCGCGGATAATCGCCGGCGAGTTGTCGGTCGACCCGTCGTTAATGCAGATGATCTCAATATCCTTAAGCGTCTGCGCCAGGGCGGAATCGAGGCATTCGCGCAGGTAGCGCTGAACATTGTAAATGGGAATAAGCAGCGACAGAACAGGGCTGCCAGAGGCGTTAGTAGACAAATGTGCTCCTTAGGAAATACCTGTCGTTTCATGGTATCAAAGGGCCAGCGCGCCAGCGGGCGTTTATATAATCTATGGAGCCTCTTGCGGGCAAAGCAGCCCCACGTCATGCGGCGGGCCCATGGCAGGTTCCTGCGTTTTATTCAAAGCTTGCCGCTAAGGTGCGCCGAGCCTTTACAATAGGACAGTCCCAAGGACGTATTCGATAGCTTCCGTGCAGCGCTCGCCCGCCGCGCGTGAAAGGATATATTGCCCCATGCCTTCAACCTTTCCCGCTCCCATCGATAAGCTCGCCATCGTCGTCGTTACGTACAAGCGCCAGGAACTCCTGGCCAACTTGTTCGACTCCATGACCGAGCTCACGGCCGCGCCCTGGCGCATCGTGATTGTCGATAACGAGAATTCGCGCGAGACCGAGGCCATGTGCGCCGCATTCAACGAGCGCCTGGCCAACCTGTGGGGCATCGACACCGAGCAGCCCGACGCGCAGGGCGGCACCGACCGTGTCATCTACGCCCCGCAGCTCGAAAACGGCGGCGGTGCGGGCGGCTTCTCCGCCGGCACCAAATGCGCCTACGACCTGGGCGCCCAGTGGTTCTGGGTGATGGACGACGACGTGCTCGTCATCCCCGAAGGCATCGAGCGTCTTGCCAAGTGGACCGACCGCTACGATGTCATCCAGGGTTCGCGCCTGGACTTTGACGGCGGCGCCTTCTTTTGGCAGTACCAGCTCATCCTTTCGCTTGGTATCCCCAACCCCATCGCTAAGTGGGACCTGGGCCCCAAGGGCTACCGCGCCATGAACCAGTTGTGCTTTGAAGGCGGCCTGTTCTCGCGCCGCGTGGTCGACAAGATCGGCCTGCCGGATGCGCGATTCTTCATCTACGGCGACGATGCCTGCTACGGCTACGTGGCCAGCCAGCACTTCCCCGCCGCCGTTGTTGCCGACGTGGTGCTCAAGCGCGCCCGCGCCGTCTCTAACTGGGATATCGCCGGCAAGCGCCAGCTCAACTCCACGAGCGACACCAACCGTTACTACATCATGCGCAACCGCGGTTATCTGGCACGCTACATGCAGATCTACGGCGACTACCACCCTATGCTGTTCCGTCTGGGCAACGCCGCGACCTTCTGCAAGGAATTCATTCGCCTGGCCGCGGTCGACAAGTGCTTTAAGACCGGCATTCCGGCGCTGCGCCGAGGTATGAAGGACGCCCGCAAGATCATCAAGGATCCCAACTGGAAGCCCATGCCGCCCATGAAGGACACCGAGTAACGGAAGCCGGAAACACCTCGGCGCTTAAAGCAGCTGGCACACCGTAGCCACATGCTGCCCATCAAAACCGAACCCCCAGCGCATGCGACCCACGCCGGGGCGCGGTACACGGATTTCGTCGATGCCGCCGCGCTCTATGTCGAGTAGCGACTGCACGGCCAGCAATTCCAGGCCCAGCGCATCCACATCGGGGTCATACATCAAGTTAATCGTTATCAGCGGGCGCTCGTCCAGCATGCCAATCGTGTCTGCTACGTCGAACACAGCACCCGTAGGGAAAACCTGGATGTCCCAGCGACCCGCGCCACACTTTCGCCTCGAGGCAGGATTGGCATAGCCCGGCAAGCCAAAGCAGAGCCCCTGCAAGAGCAGATGATATGGCAGCGGCGTATCTAGGTCGGTCTCACCGATTCCCGCATCACCCAGGATGCGGCTTAGCGCCCGCCTCACCGCATCCTCATCCCCACGGCACAGCCCGTCGCGAAACGCATCGACGTCTCGAATGTCTTCGGCAGCGCACTCAAACCACTCAACAATCACTAGACGCAAGGCCTGTCGAAGCTCGTTATTGGGCAATCGCAAAGCACGGAGGCGATCGCCATGCTCTGGCTCCTCAGTCATATCTGTCGTCAGGAAACCTGACAGATACAGCGCCGTCCACAGGCCATCATCAGGCGAGACATCTGGCTCTGCAGTGCCCAAACAAAGCGGGACCTCAGCGCACCCATGGGCCTCGAGCAAATCAAATAAGACCGAAAGGCGGTCGAGATTCCACCCGGCAATTACCCTACTCAGGCAATCCGCATACCCATACAGATCGGCGCGCATAGGCGCCGTGCAGCCTCGGTCCAGAAAACCGATCACACGCGCTGGACTCGAGCAATAGGCCCTACCAAACCGATATCCCTCGAGCCATTCACGCGCATCATCCAGGTATTCCTCGTGCCCAGCATGATTCAAAAGAGCTTCGACCTCAGCATCCGAAAAACCGAACCATCGGTCACACCACGCCGACAGCGGCGTCGTCAGACAATACGAGCAGCCGCGCGAAGAAAGCGCCGCTTCAGCAGGGCCGGGACACTCCCCCATCAGACACGTCAGCCGCAACGAATCGCCCGCAGTGGCAATGGCCTCGAAAAGCACGCGATCAAATAGATCCGCCGAATCGGCGCCGGAAGCGCCCCTCGCGCTCGCACGGCCCAACCACGCCGCGTCGTACCCGTCAACGAGCAATACAACCTGCTCATCGCAGGCCATCTCCAGCAGCTCAATGAGCACGCCAAGCACCGAGGCGACCTCATCCTCGCTCGCCGCGCCACGCGCGACGCGTTCGATGTGACGCACCTTATCTCGAGCTAAATCCGGAGCCTCCAAGAGCGCCAACAATCGAGCGCACTCGCCCGAAAGGGCATCGCGCACGGCGCCGGCAACAGCGGGGCCACGCCTCGCAGCGCTAGAAAAGTCCAGCGATATCACCGGATAGCAAGCGTACTCATCCCGATAGCGCCCGCCGTCTGCACCCCAAATCTGAGCATCGGCAAACAAACGCTGACCAGCGCGACCGACCGCTGGACGCTCCAGAAAAGCCCTGAGCATCGACAAGTTCATGCTCTTGCCAAAACCCTCGGGTCGACAGCACACCACAACGGACGCGTCGCAGTCCAACACATCGGCAATAAACATGGTCTTGTCAACCAGCACGCAGCAACCAAGTGCCTCCGCATAGTCGTGTATGCCAATGGGCAAAACCGCATCGTCGGCACAGCCGATCAAGCGCACGCCAAAGCCAGCAGCACAATCAACATTTGCCTGTTCAGACACCAAACCGTTCCCCCTAAATCGCAGCACGATGCCAATTGTAATGACCGCATCGCATGTACCGATGTCGCCGCGCGAACATATCGGGCAACGGTAGCAACAAGAGGTATGAGGGGGCATAACTAATCGTTGCACAACAAAACGGGGCCCGATGCATTCGCACCGGACCCCGTCCCAACTCTTTAGTTATCTGGCAACCGAGAGGCTACTCCTCCGAGCCGTCCTCCCCAGAAGCTTTCTTCTGCTGATCGAGCTTATGCTTACCACTTACGATAGACGTAGCGCCCAGTGTGGCCAAGCTTGCACTGGCAAGGCTCGCCATAACGATAAGGTCGCCCGTCTTGGGCATGTTACCGCCAGATGACTTGGTCGTTGTAGTCGTCGTGGTTGTAGTGGTCACCGTCTTGGAGTCATTTTGCTCTTGGGCCTGGTTGTCAGCACCGCTCTTGTCGTCGTCTTCGGGCTGTTTCTTTTCGCCCTCGGTCTTGCTCTCGTCCTTCTTCTGTTCGGACTTGTCGCCCTTCTCCTCAGAGCTAGAACCCTTATCGGATTCGGTCTTCTCGGAAGCCTTGTCCTTGAAGTCGCCCTTTGAGGCCTCGGTCTTTTCCGTGGAAACCTGATCAGAGTTGTCCTTGTTCTGGGCCGAGCCGTTATTGACGCCAGCCATCAGCGAAGAACCCAGCGTAGAACCAAGCTGCTCGGAGAAAGAGGGCTTCTTGTCCGGCGAAGCAACGGGAGCGTCCGGCGCTTTATTCGAGTCGTCCTTGGAAGCATCGGAATCAGGGGTTGCGTCAGAGCCGGAGCCGTTGTTAGAGCCGGTAGATGAGTTAGAGGTGTCAGCGCCGGTCGAACCAGAAGCGTCGCTGTCCGTATTGCCGGCAGAGCTTGAAGGCGAATCGCCCGCAGCAGAGCCGTTCGAATCGGAGCCGTTCGAGGTAGAGCCGTCGTTGGTAGTGCCACCAGCAGAGCCATTACCGTCAGCATCGGTCGAGGGCGCATCCATCCTGTCATCGTTGGCATCGTCACTCGAGTCGTCATTCGAATCAGGTGTCGGCGAGGGCGCCGGTGTGGGCTCGGGCTGCACGGGCGTCGCGGCGGCAGCCTCGTCCTCAGCGATATAAACCAAGCAGTCCTTTAGCTCGTTGCGGTAGCGGTTCTTCCAGCCCTCATGATACTGGGGTTGGCTCGAATACTTGGTCGCCACGTTATTGACCACGCTGTTGGAAAGCGCCGTCACAAACTCGCGATCGGACATATCGTTGGAAAGATTCGCCCAGCGGAAAAAGTCCCTGCAGCCACCAGTGCCGCACATGTTGGTAATGCTCCACACCATGCCCTTGACGCAGTCAGCGCGGCCCGAAATATCAATACCCAGGCCGCTCTTGAGCCACGCCTCGGTCACCGCATAGTACGAGTTGTACGCATAAGCATCTTGAAGTGCTGAGAACTCAACAGGATCGGTGTTGTAAGCACCCTGGAAGGCCTCCTGCGCAATACGGCCCAACTCGGTGAGCTGGCCGTTCTCGTACATGGCATTGCTCGTGTTGGAAATCTCGCTGCCGCGATCAATCGCATCCTTGAGCATGCTGTACTTGGCAGAATCGTAGTTGTAAACCTGCTTCATAAACGGAATGAGCGACCAGCGGCGATCAAACTGATAGTAACCCAGTGCGTTATAGCCGTCACCAAACGAAAATCCCTGGTTGTAGTTACCATGGCTCTCGTACTTGGTAAAGTACTTCATCTCGGGAGTCACGTTGACAAACGAAACGCCCTGGACCGACCTCAGCACGCCCGAGAAGGACTGCTGGGTGTAGAGACCTTTATCGATATCGGTGGCATCCGAGGCAACGCCCGGCGTGGGCTCCTCGGCAGCGGCGGGTGCCGGCGCGGAAACGGCGCCAAACGAAAGCGCCAACGTCAGGCCCGCGACAATCGCAGAATGCTTGGGCTGCATAAGATCCTCCCTGCATTGGTGTAGTTAAAGTTCAGTTTGCAAAGATAAAAATAGGCTCTGTTAGACCAAAATTGACATATAGCTTTTTTCCGATTTAGGACAATAATGCCCGGGAGCAATTTGAATTTGCTCCCGGGCATTAGTCTATTTTGGAGGTTTGAATGCGGTCAAAACTGATAAAGCGCGCTCATCTGAATTACAGATATCAATGTTAACCAGTTGGCTGACCTCTTCAAGAAGCGCCGCCGCTTTCTTTCGGGTTTCAGCTAGCTCTTCCATTCTTTCTTGAATAACTTGCATCGATTCTAGATTAGGAACTGGTAGCTTTAGCTCGCTAAGGATATCCCAAGAAATTCGCGTCCTTCCAATACCCGTGGAAAGCAATATCAGATCTGAACGCGCGGTATCAGATCTGATTAGCGACCATAGCGCATAAACGGTCAACGGGTCTTTTGGCTGGATAACGGTATATTCAGAAGATACGTATAAACCAGCTGTTTTCGAATCAACAACGGCAACAGCACCATTAACAGCATTGATATTACTTAGAACGATATCGTCCTTCTTTAGCTTAAATAGCGACTCATAGCTAACATCCTCTGCGTAAGATTCATCACCCGCAGCAATCGTTCCGTCATACTTAACTACTGCAAAGGTAACTTTCTTCCTCTTGTTATCCCCTCTGGTTTAAAAGAGGTCACCAACTCGGTCCTCACAGGCGGCACCGGAAGTCCAGATGGGTTCAGCGATGTCTTTGGCGGCGCGTACCTTAAAACCCCGTTCGCTCCATTTTTCGACGTTTCTGCCCGCAACGAGAAGAGTCGCTTTAACATCCATCCGGTTTTCTATGCGTTTTGGATCGACTGAATAAAGTCGAGCAATTTCAGGATCACCATCTAAAAATGCTTTATATCCATTAACGATATCGGTGATTTCCTCTTTCGCCTTTTGCGCCGTAACTGCATCAGACGGAAGAACTCGCTCTCTGTTGGGACTATCTAGCCCCACATACGAGCAGTACCGCATATAGATTCGAGGCTGCTCTTGGGCGGCTTCTATCTTCTTCTGCAAGAAGAGCAGTGACGTCTTGACTCTTGCCTGAGAGCGCTGGAATGCGTCGCCTGGAAGCGATATAACTGCCCTGACGATGAAATGACTTCTAATCCAATCCCTAACGTAAGAAGTGTCTTCACCTCCAAGTATTCCATCATCTAGTACGGTAATTAAAGAACCGCCTGGTTTTAGAATATCGTAGTAGCGCTCAATGAATAGAACGCTTGAACGCACAGTTCCGCGCAAGCTCGAGATTCCATTTCCATCTGGGCGATGAGCGATGGAGTAGTCTTTGAGGAGGGCTAGGTCAGACGGTTCGGAGCATTTATACTCCGCAGCAAACGGTGGATTAGTCAGCGCCAAATCGAAATAGCCGTTACGGCCAGAGATCGCATCTCGAAATTCCTTTTTCTCGCTTCTAAGTTCAAGCGAATCGGCGTCTTCTTCTACGGTGATATTCTTATCTAGGGAATCTAGCTGGAATATTTTGCTTCCACCGTCTCCATGAAGAAACATATTCATACGAGCAATGCGTGCTAAAGCTGGGTCCCTAGCTGCATCGATGCCCCATATGCAATTTTCAGCAATGTTTTTCTTGATTTCCTGCTTCTCCTTCATAGAAAGAGAGGCGTTGGAATCGACTTTTCCCCACATACCATTTAGAGCTCCGATAAGGAACCCGCCAGAGCCGCAGCATGCATCAATAATTTGTGAGCAATCAGAGACGTTTCTTCCGACATGCAGGTCTGAAAGGCCAACGGCGATATCAACAATGCTTCTCGGCGTAAAATACTGCCCAAGTGACTTGCCTCTTAAAGTTGCGTTCAGAAACGTTTCGAACATGCGGCCATTGAGGTCGTCTTCAATGAGATGGAGATCAACTTCTTCAAATCGCTTAACAAGTTCTTTGATTGTTCCGGCGGACAACCGTATCTTCTCGTTAGGTTCAAAAATGCGTTTCTTCTTTTTTTGAGCGATCAGATCCTCGAAGTTCTTTACCAACTTAGCGAAAAGAATCGTATTGACGGGATTCGGAGTCGTTTCCTCGGCCTTTTTTATCCATTGTGATGAAAATTTGGCTCGTGAAACCGGTACAGAATAGCCTTCATCCGTTTCGTATCCTTCGTCACATTCATGCGCTTCTTTATCGGAGGTCATTTTTAGGAAAATCACTTTCACGAATTCAGTGAAAGCGGCTCCGTAACTGAGATGTTCGTGCTTATAGATATAGGAATGTGCGCTTCCGAATAGTTTATTTACCGTAGAAGGTCCGATTTGCTTCAGGACGATGCGCTCTTCCTCTATTTCGCTCGAGAGCCCAGCAGGATGTGTCGCGTTAAAAGAACGCGGTGACAGGTATTCGGCTAAGGTGTCGAAGGCTTTGGAGCCATTATTCATATCAGATAGAGATAATGTGAGAATGGGCTTTGCGCTATCCCATCTATACAGCATAGTTTTCAAACCGTTCGTTAGAACGAAGTATTGGACTGGATTGTCTTTATAGCCCTGGTTGATTAGAAGACAATAGCTGGAGCATTGTCCGACCCAAGAATCTAGGTTTTCCTTTGTGGATTTGGCATCAATGACAAAACGCACCTTTCTTCTATACGAAAGAGCGTAGTCGGGTTTATAAGGCATCTTTTTTCGGCCCAAGTTTACGCTGAGTTCCGAAATGCTTTCCTTTGTTTTAATTTGACTGTCTGACCAGCCCAAGCGTTTGAGAAGCCTGTCTACAAAAAACTGCTCTACAGATGCTTCATTTCCCAAATCTTCTTTTCTGCAGATTGCTTTTTTCGCCTTATTATTCATTCGTTTTATTTACCTTCATCTCAAACGGCATGCCGCCCTCGCGGATCACCGCTCGGAGAAACATGTTCATCGCTGTGGACATGGACAGACCGAGCTCATCGAGGATGGCGGATGCCTCCCTCTTCACCTCCGGCTCGATCCTGATAGTGGTTGCTGGTATGTTCGAAGGCATGGCGGCTCCTATCTCTCGTGTATACCACGGTGCCACCATTTTAGCGGACTACGCCGCCCTCGAGACCCAGTAGTCCATATAGGGCGGCAGGACGTTGAACATGTCACGGATGCGGATCGCGCAGGTGCCGTTGGCGAGCTGACGTGCGACCGTGGACTCCGCGCTGCGGGAGTCGGTCGCCATGAAGGTGCGGCACCAGCGGAACCAGTCGAGATAGGCGCCGAGGTGTTTGGTGGACACGCCCTTGAAACGCGCCATGAACGAGTCGAGGAGCGAATGGACGGTGTTGATGCGGTTGATGGTGCCCTCCGAGCGGTCCCTGGAATCATAGGACTCATGCGAGGCAACCTTCAAGTCGCACAACACATCGATGTATGCGGTCGCCTTGTCCGTGGCGACGACCGCGCCCGCGCCAATACGGTCGCGAAGGGCTTCCGCCGCACGCTTGCGCGAGACCACGCCTCGCCCCGAGACCTCGAAGAAGGTGGCATTCGTGTCGCTGATGCCCGTCATGACGCAGATCTGCTCGCGAGAGAGGTCACGCTTGTGGACCTGTTTGCCGCGATGGCGTGCCTTTCTCGGCAGGGTGAAGGAGCCCTTTGAATGGTTGCCCTTGAAGGATTCGGGGAAGTACGTCTCGTCGAGTTCGCAGGCCTGCCCCTGCCCGACGCGGAACTCGGGAGAATACCCCTTCAGGCACTCGATGAGCCTGTGGCGCATGGTATAGGCGGTCTTGAGGCAGACGCCGCAGCGGCCGGCACACTCGCGTAGCGGGAGCATGAGGACGAAGCACTCGGCATAGGCCATCCAGGTCTCGCGGGGCAGTTTGCTCGTGCCGAGAATCCGGTCGGTGGAGCCTGAGAACGTCCTGCCGCAGTCGCGGCAGAGGTAGCGCTGCTCACCGTTCCTGGACTTGCCCTTCTTGACGATAGCGACCGAGCCGCAACGTGGGCAGCGCTCCATCGCGTAGCCGCTTCCTGCTGCATCGTCGAACATGGCGGCACGGATGATATCGCGTACCGACTCGATTGCACGGCGGCGCTCGGACTTGCTGAGCTTCGCCATATTCTTCTTGAGGGTGATGACCAGATCCTCGGCGTTCATACCTGCTCCAATGCCGTGGTTGCTGGTTTCATTATACCACGGTGGCATCACCTATATGTCAATTCTGGTCTAACAGAGCCTAAAAATAAGTATTGCAGCTCGCCCGTTGTTGCACAACAACCCCTCGGTAAACGGCAACAACCCTCCGCGAAATCTTAAGGAATTAGACAAACTGGTCATCGGGCGCCAACAGAAGCTCGCCGTAACGTTTCGTCAGCCCGTCTCTCAACTGACAGAAAGCGGGAATATAGACGTTCAAGATGCGCTGAATCAAATCTTGAGCGAGCTTGTTGTCGTAGATATGGACGTTCGTATTGCGGTCTCTGAGCATATCCAGCCAGGCTGCCTCATCAATAAAGTCGTAGAATCGGTAGGACTCCTTCAAGATGGCACGAGGAGACCCCGACGCGGCAAGCGTGGCGCCCTCATACTCGAGCAGACGCTTAAGGAGCTTCCAGCTCAGTTCAAATTGAAGATTGAACTTATTAATCAATCCACTCTGAACAAAATCATTGTTGAGATCCTGATTGGGCGCATCCTCAAGATTCGCCAAGGCGCTGGCAAAGTTCTCATATTTTTTCATACAGAATCACACCATCCCTGGCAATTTCATCGAGCAATTGCTGCGATAAGGACTCGTCGAGATTGACGACATCTACATCTAAAAGAGTATCAAGACGCTCCTCGATCAAATATGAGAAACGGCCGAAATCCTGACAACCTGCTACGGCGATGTCAATATCGCTCTTAGGCAAACCGTCACCTCGAGCGCGAGAACCAAACAGCACAACCTTCTCGGTATCACATTCCCGAGCAAAAACTTCGATTTGCTTGTACACCTTATCGAGAGATGTCATTTGCAGCCCTACAACTTAATGTCAAAGTTGATCTCGGGGACGGCGGCCAAGTCGGCCAACGTCACGCCATCTACGTACTTTTCGATCACGTCGTCTAGGCCGCGCCAGAACTTGACGGTCGAGCACAGATCGCTACGGGTGCAGCTGTTGTCAATGCCGTCGCACGCCACCGGGGCAGTGCTGCCCTCGACGGCGCGCAGGATGTCGCCGGCACGCACCTCGGCCGGGTCCTTGGCCATCATGTAGCCGCCGCCCTTGCCGCGCACGCTCTTAAGCAGGCCCGCCTTCATAAGCGGACGAACCAGCTGCTCCAGATATTTCTGCGAAATGCGCTCGCGGTCGGCAACCTCGCGCAGGGCAATCTTGCCCTCGGCGTCACCGAGCGCTGCAATATTAATCATCAAACGGAGGGCATAGCGGCCCTTAGAAGAAATGAGCATACCTACCCTTCCATAACGCTGGGGACAAGCACTACCGATGAATTTGTCCCACAATCTAAAAAGTCGAGTGGATTAGTCGGGTTTTCCCTTGACTAACGCCGAACCCATAGTAACTTTATTCCGAGAAGATTCCTAGGGTTTTAGTACACCCATGAGTACACCATATACAGAGAGGGACAGCATGAGTGCAAATCCGCTGCTTTCCATCGAAGGTCTGACCGCCTCCGTGGACGAGAAGACCATCCTCCACAACGTCAACCTCAACGTCGCCGCCGGCGAGACCCATGTGCTGATGGGCCCCAACGGCGCCGGCAAATCCACCCTCGGCCACCTGGTCATGGGCGACCCCGTCTACACGGTCAACGACGGCCGCATCGTCTTTGACGGCCAGGACATCACCGAGCTCACCACCGACAAGCGTTCGCGCGCCGGCCTGTTCCTGAGCTTCCAGGCACCGGTCGAGATCCCCGGCGTGCCGCTGTCAAGCTTTTTGCGCGCCAGCATCGCCGGCCGCCCCGGCCTGGAGATGAAGGGCAAGGAATTCCGCCGTCGCGTCAAGGAGCTCGCAGCCGAGCTCAACATGGATACCGCCTACCTCAACCGCGAGCTGGGCGTGGGCTTCTCGGGCGGCGAGAAAAAGAAGGTCGAGATGCTCCAGCTTCTGCTGCTGCAGCCCAAGCTCGCCATCCTGGACGAAACCGACTCCGGCCTGGACGTCGACGCCCTGCCCCCCGTCAGCCCCGGCATGGACGCCTACCGCAAGAGCTGCGACGGCTCCATGCTCATCATTACGCATAACACGCGCATCCTGGAGCACTTGGATGTCGACCGCGTCCACGTTATGGTCAAGGGCCACATCGTGCGCGAGGACGACGCCTCGCTCATCCCCTGGATCGACAAGAACGGCTTTGAGACCTTCGAGCGCGAGGCCGCCGAGCAGCGCGCCCAGGCCGAGGCCGCCGCTGCCGAGCAGCAGGCGTAAAGGGGCGACGCAATGACCAAGAACCGCACCGAGGTCGCGGACATCGACCGCAGCCTCTACGACTTCACCTATGGCGAGGAGGGATTCGAGCGCCTCGACGCCGGCATCACGCCCGACATCGTGCGCGAGATTAGCGCCAAGAAGGACGAGCCGCAGTGGATGCTCGACCTGCGCCTCAAGTCCCTCGAGATCTTCAACCGCTTCCCGGATCCGACGTGGGGCCCCTCCATCGAGGGCCTGGACATGGACAACATCGTCACCTACGTCAAGCCCAACACCGACCAAAAACACGACTGGGAGTCGGTGCCCGACGACATCAAGAACACCTTTGAGCGCCTGGGCATCCCCGAGGCCGAGCGCAGCTACCTGGCAGGCGTCGGCGCGCAGTACGACTCCGAGCTGGTCTACCACAACATGCAGGACACCGCGTCCAAGATGGGCATCGTCTACTCCGGCATCGAGGAGGCCCTGCACGACCCGCAGTGGGAACCGCTCATCCACGAGAAGTTCATGACGCTCATCCCGCCCACCGACCACAAGTTTGCGGCCCTGCACGGTGCCGTGTGGTCGGGCGGCTCGTTTGTCTACGTGCCCAAGGGCACCAAACTCGACTTCCCGCTGCAGAGCTACTTCCGCCTTAACGCCAAGGGCGCCGGCCAGTTTGAGCACACGCTCATCATCGTCGAGGACGATGCCGACCTGCACTTTATCGAGGGTTGCTCCGCGCCCAAGTACAACGTGGCCAACCTCCACGCCGGCGCCGTCGAGCTCTTTGTGGGCAAGCGCGCACACCTGCGCTACTCGACCATCGAGAACTGGTCCAAGAACATGTACAACCTCAACACCAAGCGTGTGCGCGTGGACGAGGACGGCGACATCGAGTGGATCAGTGGCT
>CALHJX010000164.1:0-2654 GCA_938033385.1 uncultured Collinsella sp.
GCTCGCGGACAGCGAGGCGGCAGTGCGGTCGGACGTGGCGACGAAGCTCTTGTGCTCCACACCTTCAAGAATCTGCTCGTCGGTCATGGTCTCGTCGGCCATGGAATACCTCTTTCTAGACAGCCCAAGCTAGCGCAGCTGGGCGTAATGGTTGTAAATCGTAATAGCTGTGGGATAAAGATAGCGCCCGGACTGGATCACATAGACCAAACCCTGCGCAAAACAGGAGAAGAACAACTCATCGAGCGTCGACTCCCCCACCATCTTGCGCAGCGCATGCGCATAGTCGCCGTGGCGGTTGGGCTCGATGGCATCGGCCACAAAGACCACCATATCGAGCGGCGTCATGTCGCAGGCACCCACGGTGTGACGGTCGACAGCCTGGAAAACGGCCGGCGACAACTCGGGGAAAAGCTGCGGAAGCTCATAGGCGGCAACAGGGCCATGCAAAAGCGGCGTCGCGGCGGAAGGAGAGCCGGCAATCTTAATGCCGTAATGCAGAGCGCGCGTGACCAGCTCGTCATCGGAAAGCACCTTGTCCCAGTCGTGGATCAAACCGGCGGCAGCGGCATCAAAGCGGTCGACGCCGTAGACCTCGGCCAGATGAAGTGCGGTCTCGGCAACACCCAGCGAATGCACATAGCGCTTGCGCTTATCCTTCATGCGAACATCGAGCAGCTCTTGAATGCGCTTGAGCAGCGCGCGCTCATCGCCCTCAAACTGATCCTCTACCGACAACGTAGACCCCCATCACTCAAAATCTTCTTGGCCCAAATCGGCATATAGCCTGCGTTTGCGAATGTAGCCGAGCACAGACTCGCTCGTAAGATAGCGCACGCTCATGCCGCGGGCAACTCGCTTACGAATGTTCGTCGAGCTGATCGCCAGCGCTGGAATCTGAATATAGCGCACGTCGAACGGCAGCCCCGACTCTTTGATTCGGGCACGCGCCGTATCGATATCAAAGCCCGGTCGCGTCGCCGCAATAAAGGTAGCAAGCTCAGCGATTCGTTCGGCATCATGCCAAGTCACAATATCGATAATCGCGTCGGCGCCCGTAATAAAGTAGAGCTTTACCTGCGGCGGGTAAAAGTCGCGAAGGGCATGAAGCGTATCGGCCGTATAGGTTACGCCCGGGCGGTCGATCTCGAACCGACTCGCCAAAAAGGCCGGGTTCGCAGCGGTGGCGAGGACCGTCATGGCATAACGGTCCTCGGCAGGCGTCACCGGCTTGTCAAGCTTAAAGGCAGGCGTGCCCGCCGGCATAAAGAGCACGGCATCCAAGTCGAGGGACTCACGCGCCTGCTCAGCGGTCACCAGGTGCCCGTAATGGATGGGATCAAAGGTGCCACCCATAATGCCGAGCCTAAACTCCTGCCCGTCCTCTAGAGGAAGCTCGGGCAGACCGATTCCACCGCGCAGCGACATGGCTTACTAGCCCTCCGAGGCCTCGGCATCGTCCTCGGCATCCGCCGCATCGACAACCTCGACCCCCTCATCCGCAGCATCGGCCACGTCAATGGCCTCGACGACAACGTCCTCGCCAGCATCCTCGAGCTCTTCGTACTCCGAGAAGTCCTCGGCGCCCTCAAAGTCAAAGGCGCGCTGGCAAATGCGGACCTCGTCGCCCGCACGGCAACCGGCCTTCTCGAGCGCGTCGTCAACACCCATACGCGCAAACTTATGCTGCAGGTAAATGACGGCTTCCTCGTTTTCCCAGTCGGTCTGGATGACCATGCGCTCGATGGCACGACCGACCACGCGGAAGGCACCGGGCTCTTCCTGGACAATGCGGAAACGCTTCTCGCGCTGCAGGCGGCGACGCTCCCACTCCTCGTCGCGCAGATCGACCGGCTCATCAGAGACCGCCAGCTCGGCGCGAAGCTTAGCCACCTGCTCGCCCACGGCAAGCATCAGCGTGTTGAGGCCGGCGCCCGTAACAGCAGACACGGCAAAGAACATATGGCCATCGTCGAGCGCCGCACGCTTAAGGTCGGCAATCTTGTCGGCCGTGCCCGGCGCATCGCACTTGTTGGCAACGACGATCTGCGGACGCTCCGAAAGCTCGGCGCCATACTGCTCGAGCTCGCGGTTGATGATGCGATAGTCCTCAACCGGATCGCGATCCTCAAAACCACCCGTCATGTCGACGACATGCATGATTAGGGCCGTACGCTCAATGTGGCGCAGGAACTGGTGACCCAGGCCCTTGCCCTCGCTCGCGCCCTCGATGAGACCGGGGACGTCGGCAACGACGTAAGAATATTCGCCGGCACGCACCATACCGAGGTTCGGCACGAGCGTAGTAAACGGGTAGTCAGCAATCTTGGGACGGGCGGCACTCATGCGCGCGATGAGCGATGACTTACCCACGGAGGGAAAGCCCACGAGCGCGGCATCGGCCATAAGCTTCATCTCGAGCTCGATCCAGTGCTCCTCGGCCGGCTCGCCCAGCTGGGCGAACGCGGGCGCGCGGCGCACCGACGTCACAAAGTGCGTATTGCCCAGACCACCGGCGCCACCAGGGGCCACGACAACGCGCTCGCCATCGTGCACCAGATCGGCAATCTCGAACATCGGGGTCTGCGTCTCGGGGTCGAGCTCGCGGCCCATGAACCGGCCGCACTTGCGGCAGGCGGCCTCCCGGAAATTCG
>CALHJX010000165.1:0-2244 GCA_938033385.1 uncultured Collinsella sp.
AGCTCGGCCTCGCGTCCGGTCGCCTCGTCACCGGCGCGCAGCAGGAGCGCGACGATGATAAAGCTCGCCAGCAGCGAGGAGCCGCCCTGGCTCATAAAGGGCAGGGTGACGCCGGTCAGCGGAATCAGGCGGGTTACGCCGCCAACGATCAAGAAGGCCTGGAAGCTGATGGCGGCCGTAAGGCCCGTGGCGCTAAAGGCGGCGAGGTCGGATTTAGCGCGGGCAGCCGTGGTGAGGCCACGCACGGCAAAGAGCATAAACAGGATGAGCACGGCGCCGCCGCCCAAAAGACCCATCTCCTCGCCGATAGCCGAGAAGATAAAGTCGGACTCGACGACAGGGATGTTGTTGGCCATGCCGTTGCCGATGCCAACACCGACCAGACCGCCATCGGCAAGCGAGAAGAGCGACTGGACGATCTGGTAGCCCTGGCCCTGGGCGTCCTTAAACGGATCGACCCAAACCTGGAAACGCACCTGAACGTGCGATAGGAACTTGTAGGCGCCCACGGCTCCGACAGCTAAGAGCGCAAGGCCGATAACGACATACGAAAAGCGCCCCGTGGCAACGTAGAGCATCAGCAAGAAGATGGTGTAGAACAGCACGGCCGAACCCAGGTCGCGTTCGAAGACGACGACGAGCAGGCACACGCCCCACACGGCAAACAGCGGCAGCAGCAGTCGCAGGCGAGGGATCTTAAAGCCCAGGATCTTGCGGTTGGAGATGGAGAGCAGCTCGCGGTTCTCGGCCAGGTACCCGGCCAGGAACAGCACGATAAAGACCTTGGCGAACTCGCCAGGCTGGATGGTAAAGCCCGCGATGCGAATCCACAGCTTGGAGCCCGAGATCGTGGTGCCGATAAAGATGGGCAGCATCAGCAGGATGATGCCGATAATGCCAAAGGTGTACTTGTAGCGCATGACCACATCGAGGTTTTTGACCAGTGCGAGCGTTCCCACCATGAGCGCCACCGAGACAAACAGGATGATGAGCTGTGAGATGGCGAGAGCGGGGGCGAGACGCGTCACGAACGTGATGCCGATGCCCGAAAGTATAAATACGATGGGTAGGATGGCGGGGTCGGCGCCGGGCGCCAAGATGCGCACGGCGATATGTGCCGCGGCGAAGGCGGCAAAGAGGCCGATCGGCACGGAGAGCGTCTCAAAGGAGATGGCGGCGCCCGCGGTGAGCACGTACATCGCATACAGCAGGATGACGGGGAACGCCGAGGCGATGAGCAAGAGCAGTTCGGTGTTGCGGCGACTCATAAGCGGCACTCCCTTTCTAGTTCTTTTCGGAGGCTTCGGCCTCGGCGGACTGTTCGGCGGTTTTCTCGGAATCTGATTCGGAGGTCGATCCCTGATTGGTGTTGTCGCGAATCGTTTGCGCGTCGATCACCTGGCGGGTCTGCTCCTCGTCGATCTGGTGGCGGTACTTGGATATCGTGTCCTGCGCATCGTCGACACTTGTTTGCGGAATGCCCGCCTTGAGGCGGTTTTGCGTGTCTTCGGGCAGGTCGGACAGCTTAATGCTGGTTTCGCTTTCGAGCCAGTGGAGCTTGAGTCCGAGCGGCTTGCCGGGCAGGCCGCGCCAGACGGCGACATTGCCCTGGTAGGTACCCAGGTAGTACGAGCCGGTGACACCCGTGTAGGCCCAGATGCCAGCTGCCAGCACAAAGACGAGGGCCAGGATGGCGGCGATGGTAATGTTGCGGCGACGCACGCGTTGCGCCTCGCGCATAACGCCATCGTCAACCAGGTCAACGACTACTACGGTCACGTTGTCGTGGCCGCCGGCGGCAAGCGCCGCGTCCACTAGGTTGTCGACGCAGATTTGCGCGGTTGAGGACTGCGTGGCGATGTTCTCGATATCGCTATCGGGAATCATGCTCGAAAGGCCGTCGGAGCACAGGATCAGGCGGTCGCCTTCCTCGATATGCAGGGTGAAGTGGTCGGCATACATGGCGGGGTCCGAGCCTAGTGCGCGGGTGATGACCGAAGGTGTGGGGTGGCCGCGAGCCTCGTCTGCCGTGATCTCGCCAGCGTCCACGAGCTCCTCCACGTAGGAGTGGTCGCGGGTCACGCGGATGAGCGTGCCCTCGTGGAGCAGGTAGGCGCGAGAGTCACCCACGTGGGCGATGGCGAGCGTGTCGTTTTCGATATAGGCGCAAGTGGCTGTGCAGCCCATGCCGGGCTTGCCCAGGCCGTTCAGGGCCGCCTCGATTACGGCGGCGTTGGCTGCCTC
>CALHJX010000166.1:0-8374 GCA_938033385.1 uncultured Collinsella sp.
GTCGGCTCGTCGGCCTCGTCCTGCCGAATGGGTGCCGCGACCGCCTCGACAATCGCGTCGGCTACGGGCTCGGCTTCCGGTTGCCCTGAGTCCGCTGCCTCGGCTTCCACAGGTGTGCCGTCCTCGCGCTCTTCATCGATCAAAAGCGCTTCGCGCGTTTGCGCAGCGGCGCTCCGAATGTGCCCCAGCTGACTCAGATCGATATCGATCTTGACGGGCTGGTGTGCGGCGTCCCACGAAAGCCATGCCACAATCTCGTCATCGATAATCTTGGCCAGATATTTGGGGACCTTTTCTTCCTTAAGGGGATGGGCGGGGTCCAGCGCCAGGCGCAGGCGTTGGTCGCAGGCGCGCATCATTTCACCGAGCTTGCTGCTCTTTTGCCTACTACCGTGGATACGCATGCATTCCCAAAAGCCGTTTTGGCAACGGTAGATATGGATGGGATCCAAGCGGTATTCGCAGTCCTCGTGGCGCTCGAGCGCAAAGAATACGGCCGAGGCAAACATGGTGTAGGGCATGGCCGTCTCCTCCCCAAATAAGCTCGCCACGATGCCGGTCTTTCGGTGCGTGTCATAGTAGCGCGCCATACGGACATACACGGCGCACGCCACGTGGCGCAGATCGCGGTGGTGGCTGCGGTCGAGCCGCGAGTTACTTAGGTTGTACGTGGAGAGGGCGTTGATGGCGGCCATGAGTCGCTCCTCGCGCACCTCATCGGGCGGAAGGGGGAGCGTGGGCTCGGAGGTTTTGCGACGCTTGGGGGTCTGGCCGGACGGTGCCGGTGCTGGTACAAGGTCTCGTGCCGCGCGCCGCAGCTCGATAAGGGCGTTATCGAACATGACGGTTTTAGAGTCGCGAAGCAGCTTGGGGTCGAGCCCGTGGAACACGGCGTAATCCTGCAGCCACACGCGTGCAAATCGGTCGATGCCGGGCTCGAAGGCGCGATAGACATCCCAAAAAGCCTTGATCTTGTTAAAACCATCGAGCGGGTCATCTACGCCAATGCCGCAAATCAGCTCATAGAGATACAGAAAGGCAAAGGACGTAGACGTTTCCTCGACGGTTCCGCGGCGCACTTGGGCACGCCAGGTAAAGTAACCGCGCAACTGCCGGTCGCTCATGGCGTTGTAGGTGGGAAAGTACGATTTAAAGGTGCCGTTGTAGGGACAGTCGTCCTCAAAGTCGGCCATCAGCAGGCCCTGGCGGTAGAAAAGCTCGGCTTCCGAAAGCCAGCGACCTGCGCCGCCTTTGGGGTCATCCTGCCAGCGCGATATCTCGCGCATTTTACGGTACTGGTCGGGGAGGAAATTCTGCATCTGTCGGCCGGTTTTGAGAATCGGCTCGTCTGCGTAGACTTCATGTGAGAAGCGGGCAGACTGATGGGTCCGGGCCTCGGCCATAATGCGCTCGATGAGCATCTTGATGTCCTGGTCGGCCACCGCTCCTCCTCTCGAACGCAGCTACGGTGACCTCATATCATAGCACAGCATCAAACAGGTGTTCGAGATACCGCTGCGTAGATAGATTTAGAACAGGAGGGCGTAGATGACGGCGATGACGACGGAGGGGAGCATATTGGCCGTGCGGAAGGTCTGAGGACGGATGAGGTTGACGCCGACGCAGAAGATGAGCATGGAGCCTACGAGCGAAAGGCTGTTGAGGGCTGCTGTGGTCATGATGGGGGAGAGCGCGCCGGCAAACAACGTGATCGTCCCCTGGAACACGGCGACGGGCAGGGCGGAGAAAATGCAGCCGCGGCCAAGCGACGCCGTCATGGTGCAGACGATGATGCAGTCCAATGCGCCTTTCAGGGCAAGCGTTGACCAGTCACCGAGCAGACCGTCCTGGATCGATCCCACAATGGCCATGGCGCCGATACACACGGTGAGTGAAGTCGAGACAAAAGCGTTGGTGAACTCGTTATCGCCCTCGCTGCCGGTTTTGCGCTTGAGCCATTCGCCAAGGTTCTCGATGGCGGCTTCCAAGTTGACGGCCTCGCCGATGAGCGAGCCGAGGGCGAACGAGACAATGAGCATGGTGGTACCAGTGGTCGCCAGCGCCTCCCCATCGATAAGGAGCATCTTTTGCATGGTGCCGCCAAGGCCGATAAACAGGACGCACAGCCCCGATGCTTTCATGAGCGTGTCTTGGATGCGCGGTGTAATGAAGCGGCCGCCCGCTAATCCCAAAAGACCGCCCGCAACTAAAAGCACAACGTTGATGATTGTTCCCAAGCCCGGCATGAGCCCTCCTGTATTGATGCCAACGTGGCAATCGTAGCAGAACGAAATGCGAGGCACATCGCGACTCATCTAATACGTTATATAAGTGGTGTTAGGAATGATGCGCAGCATTTAAGCCTCAGGTGGTTGTCGGGACATAGGGATAGTAGTCAAAGCGCAGCGTCATAAGCCGCTGTGGGGATTCAATAGCCGCGGCAATGATATTGGCATCGCGGGCACGATCAAACCCTTCGAGTTCGATCTGATACGAGACGTCTTGCATAATGTCCAGACGTCGCCAGGCTAGGAGTGTGTCACCATCGAATTCCAAGGTCTTGCCTCCGTCTGGAGCAACGGCGTATAGACGCAGCTTGGCGGTGGTTGCAGGGTCGACAACCGTGACCTTTTTAATTTCGTTTCGAGTATTCTTGGCGCCCAACAAGGTGAGCAGTGTTGGGGCCACGACCTCGCCCGATGGCAAAAAGACGACTTCGATGGATTCAGGAAATGCGATGATAGCCGACTTGCGGACGGGCTGGTTGGCGGCGGCAACTTCGATGTTCGCAGCGTCGATGACCTCTGTGTGGTCGAGCGCGGCAAGCACGCAGCAGTTACCTTCATCGATCTCTTGAGGATCAGCAAGCCCCAGGCTGTCCGCGAGCTCGGGATTGTTTGGATCGGTAGCGGGCTCATTCGGTGCTTCGAAAGAAGCTGGGACGCTGTTTGTCGGCGACGGCGTGTCGCCCGCACCTGCTTCTTTGACCGCGCTCTCCTCTTGTATGGTTGTGTTGATGGGTTCGTCGTTTGAGGGGAGCGTCTTGGCGTCAAGCGCGGAGGGGAGAATTCCGATGGCTCCGGATCCGTTCCACTCCATTTCGAGAAGCGCCGGGTCGGCAAGAATGCATTGCCTGCTTTGCGCGTGGGCATCGATTTCAATAGGGCCTGCCTCTATCCCTCGTGTAAGGCTGAGTGATCCGGCTGGTTTCTCGAAATGAGCGTCTGTGTCTTTGGCGCTGACGGCGTAGAACAGCAGGGACGCTTCTCCCGCCGCGATGGCATCGGTGCCGGCTTTGGTCAGCCGCAACGATGCCGTGAATGAGAGGGTGGGCTGCGTGTCGTCTGCATTCGCGGCGGCGCAGCCCAGCCATATACCGCCTCCTTTCTCAAAAAACGTACCGTCGAAGGCGACCTTCGCTCCGTTCGCCGAGTCATCGACCGAAGCGATGTCGATGCGCAGCTCTAAATTGCATGGATCGCCATCTGCATCGAGCACAACCGAGCGCCACGTGCAGACGGCGCACCCCGCCTGGGAGCCGTTTGCCTTGTTCGAACGCTTGATATCCACGACTATCGAGCCGTCCGTATTACGACGAAGGCATCCCGAGGTTGAGATCACGGCCTGTGCGATCGAAAAACGCTCGCACGCAATGGCGCTCGACGGATTTGGTGCGGAACTTAGGGCTACTGGTAAGGAGTCTGCCATGACGGGAGTCGCCCAAGCGGCGACAGGCGTTCCGGTTGCGAGCGCGCCGCAGAGTGCGACGACGGGCAAAAGGTTCTTCGATGCCATGGGGTCTCCTTAGCTAATTTAGTGCGGCCTGTCCGTGTTTTGTTTCTGGCTGCGTTTGATGTGCAGACCGAGGCCGGCGGTTCCCGCGCCTGCTGCTGTGGCGCCTGCTGCCAAGAGCCATCGTCTGTCGCCTGTCTGCGCCAACGGTTCCTCGCGGTCGCCGCGGTCGAGCTCCGAGAGGTCGACCGTCACTTGCGTGGCGGCCTGCGCCTGTTCTTGCTGGGCAAAGGCCATGGCTGGCCCAAACGCTAGGATGCTGACGGCGGCGGCCAGGGCGACGGCCTTATGCCGTGTGCGCACCGGGCTCGACCGTCCAGGTGATCGTTGCAACCTGATCGCCTTCGCCGGTTACGCGGAAGATGTCGCGCGTGACGCGGGCGACGTTTCCGCTTGTCTTGAGCTTGATTTTGTCCGTGCCGCCGGCAATGCCCTGGTAGCCCATGTCGAAGGCTGCATTCTTGGAAAGATCGAGGCCCGTCCCTTGCGCGGCGGCGCTGGCGTTCTGGAGCGCGCCGTCGGGGCCGACCTTAAAGTCGATGGAGTTCTGCGCGGTTCCGGCCTTGGCGTCGGCGGCAATGGTCCAGGTGTTCATGGCGTCGATCTTCATGTTGGTGACATGGATGCCGTAGGCCGAATGATTGTCGATGGTGGTCGCGTCTTCTGAGGGGCCCTGAAGCGTGCCGTCGGCCTTGGCGACGAAGGGAATAACCGTCGGAACTTTGAACTCAACGTTGTCGATCTCGGTCCTGACCATTACCTTCGTGGTTCCAACGCGCCCGGCTGCCATAGCTGGCGTCGGGGCGGCGCCCATTGCGAGCGCGAGCGCGAGCCCTGTGCCCACGACGAGCGCTCTGACTCCGTTCATGTTCCTGGTGATGTCCATGGTCGTTCCTTTCTATTCGCCGCGGGCCGTCCCCGCGATGATTGGACGAATGCTGGTGAATTGCATGCGGTGCCGTGTCGGCCGGAAGGCTAGTTCTCGGTTTGCTCAACCCGTACCTTGACACGTGTCGGATTGCCGTGGCTGTCGAGGGTCTTTGCATCGAGTGCCTGGATCTCGATGTACGCCTCGCCTTCTTTGATGTCGCCGGCGGGGCACGTCTCGATTGTCTTGCCGGTCTCGACCACACCGGATTCGTACATGGTCTCGCCGTTTTGGATGATGCGGAATCGCTGGGGAAATTTATTGTCTTGGACGTTTTGCACGTTGACGCGCAGTTTGCCGTCCTCCTGCAGCTGAGCGACCGGCGCGACCGAAATCGTCATCATGTTGTCGCGGACGATGGCGTCGAGCTCATCTTGGATTTCCTGACGCGTTTTGCCCTCGGCCGTCGTGACCGAAGCGCCCGCCTCGGGTACGGGCTGCGACTGCCAAGCGTATAGTCCTACGGCGACAAGGGCGCAGACGATGGCCGAGCAGGCAACGATGAGCTTCTTGCGACGACCCAGGCCTGCAAAGTGGGGTGGCTTCTTCGCGCTCATGCGGCATCCTTGGCGGTATAGACGCGCGCAAAGGTGGACGGGTCCGCTCCAAAGAGCATGTGAAGCATCAGACGGCGCGAGTAGACGAGCTCGTCGAAGTCGGGAGGGAGCTCGATGTCGTGGATATGCGCGATGTGGTGGGCGAGCGCCGAGAACGACTCGGGGTCGCAGATCACATCGGTGGTAACGTGGTAGACCGTCGTATCGGGGAATGCCTCTTCGTCGAAAGGCAGGAGATGGGGATCGTCGTCGACTTCGATGGCGATGCCGTACTGGGGCCAATAATATGCCATGGGAACCTTCCTGCTTCTGGGCCAAAACTTCTATCGGTTTTGGCTGTCGACGCCGACCGTATCAGCCGCTACTTGACCAATTTCTGACCAAATGCTTGACGGATTGGCGTCTCCGCAGGTAAAAGGCGGAAAAAATTACTCCAACTTTTTTCGAGCGACAATCGCGTGGTCGGCGACGGCGGGGCCATATGTGTCAAAAGCATCGTCTGCCGAGGAAATCAAGCCGCTCGCCGAATTGCACGAACGTAAAAAACGCCAATTATGGAGACGGTCTCGAACACGTCGACGAAACGATGCGGTAACATCTCCCTGCAAACACTGTAGTTAGCTAAAGGGGGAGTTCGCGTGTCTGCAACCATCAAACCCTTCACCGACGAGTTCGAAGAGTATGGCCGCGATGAATCTCGCGCATCGGGCGAGGCCTCGAGCATCTCGTTTCCGACAACGGAAAACGAGGTCCGTGCCATTTTGGAAAAGCTCCATGCCGAGCGTGTCCCGGTAACGGTTCAGGGCGCCCGAACCGGCCTTGCCGCCGGCGCCGTGCCCCACGGCGGGCATATCCTCAATACTTCCCGTATGAATCGCTATTTGGGCCTTCGCCGCGATGAACAAGGCCAATTTCTGCTGCGCGTGGAGCCGGGCGTTGTGCTCTCGGAGCTGCGCAAGCAGCTGAGCAAGAAGGTGCTGCCGACCGCTGGTTGGGACCAGGCATCGCTTGAGGCCTACGAGGAGTTCCAAGAGGCTCCCGAGCAGTTTTTTCCCACCGACCCCACCGAGACGTCTGCCTGTCTGGGCGGCATGGCGGCATGTAACGCCTCTGGTGCCCGCAGCTACGCCTACGGTCCCATGCGCCCACATATCACGGGACTCCACGTCGCGCTGGCTGATGGCGATTTGCTTGAGCTTCAGCGCGGCGAGGCTTTTGCCCAGGGCCGCCACCTGTCGCTCGTGACGGCAGCGGGCCGTACACTCGAGCTCGATCTTCCCGGCTATACCATGCCCAAGACCAAAAATGCTTCGGGCTATTTCGTTGCTGACGATATGGATGCCATCGATCTGTTTATCGGTGCGTGTGGCACAATCGGCGTCATCACCGAGCTCGAGATTGCCCTGCAGGCGGCGCCTGCAGTTGTTTGGGGCGTGAGCTGTTTCTTTGACAGCGAAGACAAGGCCGTTTCCTTCACCGATTCTGTGCGTCCCGTCCTGTCCCACGTGGCTGCCATCGAGTACTTCGATGCTGGCGCCCTGGATATTCTACGTCGCCAGCGCGAGCAGTCGACGGCGTTTGCCTCGCTGCCTGCGCTCGACAAAGACGCCAAGGTCTGTGTCTACGTGGAGCTCGACTGCGACGACGAAGCCCAGGCGACTGAGGAGCTGTATCACTTGGGGTGGGTACTGGAGCTTGCGGGCGGCAGTGACGATGCGACATGGGTCGCGCGCACCGAGGTCGATCGCGAGTGCCAGCGGTTCTTCCGCCACGCGGTGGCCGAGAGCGACAACATGCTTATCGACGAGCGCCGCCGCATGGATCCCACCATCACCAAACTGGGTTCGGACATGTCGGTGCCCAACGCGCACTTGGCCGATGTTATCGCCCTCTATCGCCGCACGCTGGCGGAAAGTGGGCTTGAATCTGCCGCCTGGGGGCATATCGGTAACAACCATCTGCATGTGAACATTCTGCCGCGCGATGCACAGGATTATCGCCGCGGCGCAGAACTCTTTGCCCAGTGGGCTTCCGAGGTCACGGCCATGGGCGGTGCCGTCTCCGCAGAACACGGCGTCGGCAAGATCAAGGCGGGCTTCTTGGAGACGATGTACGGTCACGAGGCCATGGTCGAGTCGGCGCGGCTCAAGCTCCAGCTCGATCCTGCCGGGCAGCTGGGTCGCGGTAACCTGTTTTCGGAGAAGCTCTTGGATGAGCTCGTCCAGAAAGGGGGCGCGTGAAGATGAGCGATTTCCATATGGTGGTGTGCGTCAAGGCCGTGCCGGGCAGCACCGAGGTCAAGATGGACCCCAAGACCAATACCATCGTGCGCGATGGCAAGCAGGCGGTCATTAATCCCTTTGATGCGAGCGCTTTGGAATGCGCGCTGGCGCTGAAGGACGACTTTATCGGCTTTGGCATGGATGTGCGCGTGACGGTGGTGTCGATGGGCATCCCCGCGACCGAGTCGCTGCTGCGCGACTGCATCGCTCGAGGCGCCGACGATGCGCTGCTGCTGACCGATCGCGCCTTTGCAGGTGCCGATACCCTGGCAACCACCTATGCCCTCAAGTGCGGCATCGAGGCGCTCGACGAGGACTTCGACCTGCTCATCTGCGGCAAGATGGCGGTGGATGGCGATACGGCCCAGATTGGTCCCGAGCTTGCCGGTGCCTTTGATATTCCCTGCGTGACCGACGTGAGCTGCGTGCAGAGCGCGGGCTTTACGACCTGTGGCTCGCTGGCGCTCGTTCACGGATGCGATGCCGGCGAGGAGACGGTGTACCTTGAGATGCCGTGCGCGATGACGACTGCCAAGGAGATTGGCCAGTTGCGTATGCCGAGTATTGCCGGTATTCGCGCGGCGGAGGAGGCGGACGTGCGCGTGGTCAGTGCCGCCGACGTGAACGCCGACCCCGCGCGTTGCGGTCTTGCCGGGTCGCCGACACAGGTCGTGCGCTCGTTTGTGCCCGACCGTGACCAAACGTGCGAGGCCGTTGAGGGGACGGCGTCCGAGCAGGCGGCAAAGCTTGCCAAGATTATCGAGGGGATGGCATAGATGAGCGGACTGATTATCGATAGCGAAGCCTGTATCGGC
>CALHJX010000167.1:0-1571 GCA_938033385.1 uncultured Collinsella sp.
CTCGCGGCCGGAAACACCAGCGTTTTTGCCAAGGATATCGATGCGGCCGAAGGCTTCGTTTACCTTCGCGAATTCTGCGGCAATGGAGTCGGGATCCGTCATGTCGGGCCAGATGCCCATTACCTCATAGTCGGGGTTGATCGCCTTCAGCTTTTCAACGGCTGCGCTTGCTGTTCCTTCGCGTGAGCCGCACAGGGCAACTTTTGCCCCGTTGTCCAGAAATGCCTTAACAATAGCGAATCCGATACCGCGCGTACCGCCAGTAACGATTGCGGTTTTCCCTTTGAGCAATTCCATGTCATCCTCCTTGGAGTGGAATGGGTACCTTTCCATTCTTTCATTCAGCCACAGGGAACGGAGGGGAGTTTGGAGCGAGTGGGAGAAGTTCACGGCCGTCGGTTAATTATCTGATTCGAGAATAATTGCGTTGCTGGTTGCTTGTATGGTCGATTGACACCGTCTGTTGCGGCATTGATTGCCTGTTTGAGTGGTTCCGCTCTTGCTGCGCAAGCTGGGCCCGGGCTGGGGCATCCCTTGCTCGCAAGCTGGGTACCAGGTTGGCACAACCCTTGCCGTGCAAGCCGGGTACCAAGCTGGCAAAGCCCTTGCCGCCACCAAGCTGGTGCAGCCCCTGCCGTGTATGTCTGCGCCGGATTGGCGCCGGCAACACTAGTGAGACGCGGCTGGGCAAAGTTAGCCGACGTCATGCGGGAAAAGCACGCCGATACCCCACGATTTCGTTGCCTTGACCACTACTAACCAATATCTAGCGATGCGTTTTCCCCGATAGGTGGGCATAATTCGCGCTAATGCTGCCGCGTAAAGGCAGTTGAGGATCTGAGAGGAGAGTAATAATGGCTATTTCGACCGAGATCGTAGGCAAGACCTTCGGACCGTTTGTGCGCGACTACACCTTCAAGGATTTGGAGATTTGCGCGTTGGGGTGCGGTGCTGGCTGGGACGGCCGCGTCGATCTGGACTATGTTAACGAAGGCGATGCGAAAAACCCTGAGCTTAAGGTTCTGCCCATCTTCGCAGTGCCGCTTACAGTTAACGAGGAAATGACCACCACGCTCGATTACGGTTTCGATTATTCTGGATCGCTGCATTACGGCATTGACGTTCATTTTCATGCGCCGTTCAAGATGGCCGACCACATTGAGACCTATGTAATCCAGGAAGCCATTTGGGATCGTGGTGAGGGACGCGGATCTCTTTCCAAGCAGGTAGGCAAGTCCTACTCTTCCGACGGTACGCATCTGTGCACGGTGGATACGTACGACTGCTGTATCTATGATGGCGGCTGGGGTGGCGAGCAGCCTCCGAAGGATGTTGTCGAGTATCCCGACCGTGAGCCCGACTTCGTTTGCGAGGAAGCCTATGGTTTGAATTGGCCTCTCGTGTATCGTTTGATGGGAGACTGGCATCAGCAGCACATCGACTGGTCCTACACCGAGCAGACTGGTCTTGAGCGCCCTATCGCTCATGGTGTAAGCAGTGCTGGCGTGGCAATGCGCCATGTAATCTCCCTGCTGTTCTCTGGTCATCCCGAGGCAATGACTCGCTTCAAG
>CALHJX010000168.1:0-3640 GCA_938033385.1 uncultured Collinsella sp.
GCCGCCGCCTTGGCCTAGGGGGGTACCGCGACATGCGCATCCTCAATATCTCGGCACAAAAACCAGATAGCACTGGCAGCGGCACCTACCTTGCCGCGCTCGTGCGCGAGCAGATCGAGACGGGGCATCGCGCCGCCGTGCTTTGCGGCGCGGCACCGGGTGATACCCAAGGCGAGCTGGACCGGCGTGCTGCCGTGTTTGCCGTACCTTTCGAGTCGCCCGAGCTGCCGTTTCCCATCTGCGGTATGTCCGATGTCATGCCCTATCCCTCCACACGCTATCGTGACCTGACGCCATCGATGCTCAAGGCATTTGAGCGGGCATTTGCTGCTGCAATCGATCGGGCGGTGGCTGAGTTTCGGCCCAATCTGGTGATCTGCCATCACCTGTATCTGGTGACCGCATTGGCGCGCGAGCGCGTCCGGGGCGTACCGGTTGTTGCCGTGTGCCATTCGACCGACCTGCGCCAGCTGCGTTCGCATGCGCTCGATCGCGATCGCATCGTAAGTGCGGTTCGTCGGCTCGATGCCGTCTTTGCGCTCCATGCTGAGCAGGCTGAGCAGATTGGCCTGGTGTGCGGCGTCGATGCCGATCGCATCCACGTGATTGGGACAGGCTACGACCATCGCGTCTTCTGCCGCGACGCAAGCGTGGCGAGGCAGCCGGGATCGCTTGTGTACGTGGGCAAGATTTGCTTTAAAAAGGGCGTCGAGTCGCTGGTTCGAGCCGTGTCATTGCCGATTGACGATGACGTCCGCCCATCTGGCTTGGTACTTGTGGGCGGCCGCGGGGACGATGCCGAGTACGCGCGTATCGAGCGCTTGACCGCGGCCTCGGATGTGCCGGTGACGCTGGCGGGGCGCCTGGATAGCGATGGGCTCGTGCGTGCCTACCGCAGTTCCGACGTCTTTGTGCTGCCTTCGTTTTACGAGGGTCTGCCGCTCGTGACGATCGAGGCTCTCGCGTGCGGCTGCAAAGTTGTGGCGACCGATTTGCCCGGCTTTCGTCCCTGGATGGAGGCGATGCTTCCCGGTGCTCCCGTGACGTGGGTGGCGTCGCCGCGTATGACGGATGTTGACACGCCCGTGGCGACCGACCTTCCGTTGTTTGAGCGCGCACTGGCAGATGCTATCGCGCAGGCGCTTGCAGCTCTGCTTTCGACGTTCGAGCCGTCGGCGGTCTCTTGGGAAGCGTGCCTGGGGCGTATACTTAAAGTCGTTGATTTGTTGGAAGGGGGTTCGTATGGCTAAGGACACCATGAGGCTCACATCCATGACGGCCGCGAGCGGTTGAGCCGCTAAGTTGGCTCCCGGAGCCCTCGCCCAGGTCCTGGGCGATTTACCCAATGTGCATAACGACAACTTGCTCGTGGGGTTCGATACCTCCGACGATGCGAGCGTCTTCCGCGTAGGGGAGAACCTGGGGCTCGTGCAGTCCATCGACTTCTTTCCACCCATGGTGGACGACCCGTTCCTGTTTGGCCAGATCGCCGCGGCCAACTCGCTGTCGGACATCTACGCCATGGGCGGGCGGCCGAGCCATGCTATGAACTTGCTGTGCATCCCGAGCTGTCTGGGCGTTGAGGTTGCCGGTCAGATTCTGGAGGGCGTCGACAAGTGCGTCGAGGCGGGTTGCTCCATCGCGGGCGGCCACACCATCAACGACGACGAGCCCAAGTACGGTCTGTCCGTGAGCGGCTTTGTCGCGCTCGACCGTATGCTCGCCAACAGCGGCGCGCGCGTGGGCGATGTTCTGCTGCTGACCAAGGCGATCGGCTCGGGTATTATCACCGCGGCCATTAAGGGCGAGCTCATCGAGCAGGACGAGGCCGCAGCCATGTTTGACTCGATGCGCACCCTCAACGAGGCGCCGATTCGTCTGGCCGAGGGACTTGAGCTTCACGGCTGCACCGATGTCACGGGCTTTGGCCTGATCGGGCACGCGTGCGAGATGGCCGAAGGCTCGGGCGTGCAGGTTGAGCTTGCGTCGGGGGCGGTGCCGCTCTTTGATCAAGTGCTCGACATGGCGCGTCTGGGCATTATCCCCGCGGGCTCCTACCGCAACCAGGACTTCTTTGGCCCGCGCGTGGCTGCCGACGAGGACCTGGAGCCGGGCATGTTGGATGCGCTGTACGATCCGCAGACTTCGGGCGGTTTGCTTATTGCGGCACCTGCTGCCGATGTGGATGAACTTGTGCGCCGCCTGGATCCCGAGGGATGTATCGCCGCCGTCGTCGGTCGCGTGTGCGAGCCGGTGCCAGGCGGTCCTGCCGTCCACGTTGTCCGTTAACGACACATTTATTGAACTATGCACCGTTCTAAAACGATTTATTCGAAAGGAAAAACTATGTCTACGAAGATTGAAGTCAATGCCATGGGCGATGCCTGCCCGCTGCCCGTCGTCAAGACGCTCAAAGCCCTGAAGCAGCTCGACGGCGAGGGTGCCGTGGTGACCTCGGTTGATAACGAGACCGCCGTCAAGAACATCTCCAAGATGGCGCAGGAGAAGGGCTGCACGGCCTCGGTCGAGAAGGTTTCTGACGCCGAGTGGCACGTGACCGTGGCGACCTCTGGCGCCGTTGCCGTGGCCGATCCCGAGCAGGATGGCGCTGCCTTCTGTGATGCCAGCGCCGGCAAGGGCAAGCTCGTCATTTCCGTCTACACCGATTGCATGGGCCGTGGCGACGACGAGCTGGGTCACAAGCTCATGAAGGCCTTCATCTTTGCCGTGACGCAGCAGGAGGAGCTGCCCGCGACCATGCTGTTCTACAATGGCGGCGCCAAGCTCACCGTCGAGGGTTCGCCGGTGCTCGATGACCTGAAGGGTCTGGCCGAGCAGGGTGTCGAGATTCTCACCTGCGGTACCTGCCTGGACCACTATGGCATTAAAGATCAGCTTGCGGTGGGCGAGGTCACCAACATGTACGTGATCGTGGAGAAGATGGAGCAGGCCGTGCGCGTCGTGCGCCCGTAGCGTTTGGGCGGGATTGCCATGAGAGAAAAGCGCCCTGCGCTTGTCATCACGTTTCCCACCACGGCGGCCGCCATGGGGTGCGAGACCCTATGCATCGAGCGCGGCCTTCCCGGGCGCACGATTCCCGTGCCCGGGGAGGTCGCTGCCGGCTGCGGTCTGGCGTGGAAGGCGTTGCCTGCCGATGAGGAACTGCTGCGCGGCGAACTCGCCGAGGCGGGTGTTCCCACCGAGGGCTATACCGTGATTGATATGTGGGAGGTCGTGCGATGATCTACCTGGATAACGCGGCGACGACCATGCATAAGCCGCAGACGGTGATCGATGCCGTGACGCAGGCGATGTGTTCGCTCGGCAATGCCGGGCGCGGCGCCACGTCGGGTGCCCTCGATGCCGCTCGTACGATTCATGCTTGCCGTGCCAAGCTTGCGCGCTTGCTGGGCTGCCCGAGGGCGGACCATGTTTGTTTTACGCCCAATTCTACGGCGGCGCTCAACACGGCGATTAACGGCGTGGTGCGTCCCGGCGACCGCGTGGTCACAACGGTGCTTGAGCACAACTCCGTGCTGCGCCCGCTCAACCGCCTGACGGCAGAGCGGGGCGTGACCGTTGAGCATGCGGGCTGCGACGCGAACGGCCTGCTCGACTACGAAGAGCTCGAGCGGCTGGG
>CALHJX010000169.1:0-5081 GCA_938033385.1 uncultured Collinsella sp.
GCGGACGTACCGAACTTACATCATACCCATGCCGCCGCCCTGGCCCGCACCAGCGAGTGCAGACAGGTCGGGACCTTCCTTGGGGATTTCGTTGATGGTTGCCTCGGTGATGAGGATCAGGCTGGCGACAGAAGCAGCGTTCTGCAGGGTGACGCGGCTGACCTTGACGGGGTCGAGGACGCCCATCTCGATCATGTCGCCCCACTCGCCGTTGGCAGAGTTGAGACCCTGGCCGGCGGGCAGCTCGGCAACCTTGTCGACCACGACAGCGCCCTCAAAGCCAGCGTTCTTGGCGATGGTAGCGACCGGAGCAGTCAGAGCCTTCTTGACGATGTCGACACCGATCTTCTCCTCGGGGTCGTCGAGCTCAACGGCGTCGAGCGCAGGAGCAGCGTCCATGAAGGCGACGCCGCCACCGGCGACGATGCCCTCCTCGACAGCAGCGCGGGTAGCCTGCAGGGCGTCCTCGACGCGGTGCTTGATCTCCTTGAGTTCGGACTCGGTAGCAGCGCCGACCTTGATGACGGCAACGCCACCGGAGAGCTTGGCCAGGCGCTCCTGGAGCTTCTCACGGTCGAAGTCAGAGGTGGTGTTTTCCATCTCGCCCTTGATCTGAGCGATACGGGCGTCGATGGCCTCCTTGGAGCCAGCGCCGCCGACGATGACGGTGTTGTCCTTGGAGATGGTGACGGACTTAGCGGTACCGAGCATATCGGCGGTGATGTCAGCAACCTTCACGCCCAGCTCGTCCAGGGCAGCCTGGCCACCGGTGAGGACGGCGATGTCCTCGAGGATGCGCTTGCGGCGATCGCCGTAGCCCGGGGCCTTGACGGCGCAGACGTTGAGGGCGCCACGGATCTTGTTGAGGACCAGGGTCGGCAGAGCCTCGCCGTCGATGTCCTCAGCGATGATGAGCAGGCCACGGCCAGCGCGCTGGACAGCCTCGAGAACGGGCATGATGTCCTGAACGCTGGAGATCTTCTGGTCGGTGATGAGGATGTACGGATCCTTCATCACGGCCTCCATGCGGTCGTTGTCCGTGACGAAGTAAGCGGAGACATAGCCCTTATCAAACTGCATGCCCTCGACGGTGTCGATGGTGATGTCGAACGTCTGGGAATCCTCGACGGTGATGACGCCGTCCTTGCCCACGACCTCCATGGCCTCGGCGATCTTCTCGCCGACCTCGGGGTCACCGGCGGAGATGGTACCGACGGAAGCGATCTGCTCCTTGGTCTCGACCGGCTTGGCCTGCTTCTTCATCTCGGCGACGGCGGCGTTGACGGCCTTATCGATGCCGCGACGGATGGCCAGCGGGTTGGCGCCAGCGGCGACGTTACGCAGGCCGTCGTTGACGATGGCCTGGGCGAGCAGGGTTGCGGTGGTGGTGCCGTCACCCACGGTGTCGTTGGTCTTGGTGGCGACCTCCTTCACCAGCTGAGCGCCCATGTTCTCGATGTTGTCCTCGAGCTCGATCTCCTTGGCGACAGAAACGCCGTCGTTGGTGATGGTCGGGGCACCGAACGTGCGCTGCAGCGCAACGTAGCGACCCTTGGGGCCCATGGTGACGGTAACGGCGTCGGCCAGAGTGTTGACGCCCTTGGCAAGCTTAGCGCGGGCATCGGTGTTGAACGTAATGTTCTTTGCCATGGTAGGTAATCCTCCAAAAGAAATGTGACTCGCGTCGCCGCTTCCGAGTCCTATGCGGCGGGCGCGTTCAAAGACGAATCAGAGATTCTGACGAGACTAGGCCTCGACGACAGCGTAGATGTCGTCGGCGCGCATCAGCAGATACTTCTCGCCGTCGACCTTGACCTCGTTGCCACCGAACTTACCGTAGATGACAACGTCACCGACCTTGACGTCCATGGGGATGCGCTCACCCTTGTCGTTGACCTTGCCGGCGCCCACGGCAACGATGGTGCCGCGCTGCGGCTTCTCCTGAGCGTTGCTGGCGATATACAGACCAGAAGCGGTCTTCTGCTCGGCCTCGTCGGGCTTGACCAGAACACGATCTGCAAGCGGCTTCAAAGACGACATGCTTGTCTCCTCCTTTTTGGGCCGCGCGGTTATACCACGCGAATTAACCCTTTTTGTTTGCGTACGCGTTGAATGGTACCCACGAATGGCGGGTTATACAACACGGAGTCAAAAAATCTTATTTTTTGGCACTTAGATTTTCTGAATGCCGGGGGATAACTTAGCGATGCCTCCCGTGTGGCTCCGGAGGGGCGGGGCGTAAGGTTTCCTGCTCGGGCAGTCCTGCTCGCACGAAGGCCACATTAAGTGGCCTTCGGCTCGTGCGGAACTCGCGATAAACCTTATGCCCCGCCCCTCCGGAGCCACACGGGAGGCAGGTTAACTAATTCGGGCCCGACATTCAGAAAAGTCAGTGCAGCAAAATGGCGATGCGGATAGGAACGTGGGTATGGTTTTCGCTGCGCGCACGGGTCCCCTGGGAAGCGCCGTGCATTTTTGGGAGTATTCAGCAAGCCAGGACGGCTGCATACGCGCCGGACATACCTTATTGGTCCCAAGAACGCCTTCAGCGGGCGGTTTTGGTCGGTGGGCAGACCCCGTTGGGACAAATGGGCGTACTTCGCGCCGTACCGGAGCCCAAAATGACGTCAATCTCCGCAACGTTACTCAGCCGCAGCGGCACCGGCAGAGCTCGTGGTGCTGAATACTCCGTTTTTTGCACGGCACGGGCGGGGGTACATCAGGATCAGGAAGGACATCCCAGCCTTTTTATGCAATCTGTAATGGGAAGTATGCAAAACACCAAGAGACAGCATTGCTGATGTCCAAATTGAGCGCACGAGGCAGCAGCACCTCAACCCCGCGCCCAAATCCAGCAGAGCGGGGACGCTCCTAACGAACCCCCATCGGCAAACAAATCCGGCTCGAGCGCCATCCCAAAATAGACTGCCCGAGCCGCGTTTAACGGTGCGGTATGAACGTCAGCGCTCGTAAATCAAGTTACCTGCCAGGTAGGTGGCCTGAACCTTGGTGGCTTGCAGTTCTTGGGGGTCAACGGTGAGCGGGTTTTGGTCCAGGACTACCAGGTCGGCATACTTGCCGGGCTCCAAGCTGCCGAGGTTTTGCTCGTCGCCCGCTGCATAGGCGCTGCCCAGGGTGTAGTTGCGCAGGGCTGTTGCTGCATCGATGCGCTCGCTCGGTAACCAGCCGCCCTCGGGCCAGTGGCTTTTGGGATCCTGGCGCGTGATAGCCGTGTAGAGCACGTTCATGCTTGTAACAGCTGTGATGGGGCTATCGGTGCCGAAGGCTTGGCGGATGCCGCGCTGCTTATAGGTCGCAAACGGCCACATGATGCGGCTGCGCTCCAGGCCCAGGTCGCGCTCGGGGCCGCCCGGGTCGAGTGTAATGTGACAGGGCTGGCTCGAGGCAACCACGTTAAGCTTGCGCAGGCGGTCAATGTCCTCGGGCAAGAGGTTCTCCAGATGCTCGAGCGTGTTATGGCCGTGCTGGGGCAGGCCGTACAGTTCCGCGGCCTCCTCAAAGATATCGAGCGCGGCATGGATGGCACCGTCGCCGATGACGTGGATGCGCACGGTGTGGCCGCGCTCCGCGGCAGCCAGAACTAGCTTGCGCATGCGCTCGGCGGGAACCGTCAGACGGCCCTGGTCGCCCGGGAAGCGCGGGTTGGTATAGGGCTCGGTGAGATACGCCGTATGCTCGCTCGACACGCCGTCGAAGAACTGTTTAAAGCCTGGCGCCGAGAGCAGCGCGTTGTTCGCGTAGCGGGTCTGCAGCTCTTCCAAGCGCGACTGGTCATCCAGCAGCGTGGGGAACAGATGGGCGCGGATGCCCAGCTTGCCGGCGGCTTGCAGCTTGTCGTAAACATCGTCGCGAATAAAGTCACAGCCCGGCATGGGCATGAGCGACATATCGCAGATCGAAGTGATGCCCTGCTCGGCCATGCGCCTCATTTGATCGGCGTAAGCGCTTGCGATGCGATCTTCGCCCAGCCACTCAAGGCAGCGCGGCAACAGCTGCATGGCAGCTGCCTCGTGAGCAATGCCCGTGAGCCCGCCGTTTGCATCCTTGTCGTAGCTGCCGCCCGCTGGCGGCTCGCTGTCGCGCGTGACGCCGAGTGCATCGAGTGCGCGGCTGTTGAGCCACAGCGTGTGCCCGTCGCCCGAATACATAACACAGGGACGATCGGGGAATGCCACATCGAGCGACGCCTTGGTAGGATGCTCGGGCGGGTCCCAACGGTAGTCGCGCCAGCCCTGCGTCACAACCCAAGCGTCGTCGGGCAGGTCCTGGGAAAACTCGAGCGCATGTTGCACCAGCGCCGCCTCGGACGTGCCCATATCCATGAGCATGTACGGCGAGGAACCGACCGAGGTATGGAAGAAGTGCAGATGAGCGTCATGGAAACCGGGGCAGACAAACTGCTCGCCGTAGTCGATAACCGACGTAGCGGCGGGAGCGGCGGCGATCACGTCATCGGGCGCACCGACTGCGACGATACGGTCGCCTGCGATGGCAATCGCCAGCTCGCGGGTGGTATCGATGCCGTCTTGCGCGGTAAAGACGTTCTTGGAGCGGATAATCCGATCGATATGTTGCATGGGCATCCCCATCTCTGGCAGGAAATTCAACACCCCCGAGTGTACTCCCCCGCCCTTGTAACAAAACCCCAAGCGGCAAACGGCAACTTTACCAGCCCTAGCGGCAGGTGGCATACTGGAGAGAGCCTGTACGATTTTGCGATCAACCCAGCAAGGAGCAAATCGACCATGACGAAGACCAAGGCACAGCAGATTATGGCGGCGACCGAGGCTCGCGCGGCTGACGACGTCACCGCGGCCATCCAAGATATCGCTACCGAGTTTGAACCATATATCATCAAGCAGCGCCGGCACTTCCATAAGCACCCGGAGCTGAGCCTCGCCGAGGAGCGCACGACCTCCGACATCGCCAACCAGCTCGACGCCATGAATATCCCCTACGAGCGTCCCCTTAAGACGGGCCTGGTGGCAACGCTTCGCGGCACCGCGCCCGACGCCTATCGCGAGGACGGCACACCGCGCCGCCGTATCCTGCTGCGCGCC
>CALHJX010000170.1:0-1366 GCA_938033385.1 uncultured Collinsella sp.
TTCCGAGCGGGCCCCTGCTGTTAGCTTGTGGCACTGAGTAGTTTAGGCTTCGTCGACGATCTTAAGGCCGCGCGTGTGATCGATCTCGTTGAGGAGGTTAACGCGACGCTCGTGACGACCACCCTCAAACTCGGCGTCGAGCCACTCGTCGACGATCATCTTGGCGAGCTCGGAGCCCACGACGCGGGCGCCAAAGGCGAGCACGTTGGTATTGTTGTGCATGCGAGAGAGCTTGGCGCTGAAGGGCTCGGAGCACACAACGGCGCGTACGCCCTCGACCTTGTTGGCAGCCAGGCTAATCCCGACACCGGTGCCACAGATGAGGATGCCCAGGTCGACGTCGCCGTTGGCAACGGCCTTACCCACCTTGTAGCCGGCGATGGGGTAGTCAAAGCTCTCGGAGGTGTCGGTGCCAAAGTTCACGACCTCGCAGCCGCGCTCCTTCAGGTGCTCGGAAATGATGTTCTTGAGCTCGACGGCGGCGTGGTCGTTACCGATACCGATCTTCATGGATGGTTCCTCTCTGGTCTGTGCGGCGCAAATGCTAAAGGTGTTTACCGCGTTCGACTGCATGATAGCGCGACTTTTGCGTAAACGCTCGGGCGTTTTTTGGTCAAACGCTTTAGCATGCAACAAGACCGGCTTCTCGTGAATGAATGTCGTCAGTTTGCGCTTGAGCGCCGTCTGCCGGAACCATGGTTGCGGTTTTTGATGCATTGTTATCAAATAAAAGAACTAATTATTTTCGAGAGCCCAGTCCGTTATACAAGTAGGAGATACCTATGCCTACCGATTCCCTTCGTGATGCCGCGTTTTGCGATGTTTTGAACCGCGAGCTTGTCTGTGCGCTCGGCTGCACCGAGCCCATTGCCGTTGCCTATGCAGCGGCACTGGCGAGCCAGACGCTCGGTTGCGAGCCCGATCATATGGACGTTGCCTGCTCGGGCAACATCATCAAGAACGTCAAGAGCGTGACCGTGCCCAACTCGGGTGGTATGCACGGTATTGAGGCGGCAGCCGTGCTGGGTGCCGTGGGTGGCGACGCTAAGAGCGCTCTCGAGGTGCTCGAGAGCGTTAACGATGAAGACCGTGCACGCGTGGCCGAGCTCCTCGCCGACGCCGGCTACTGCGATGTGTCGCTTGTCGAGGGTGTGCCCAACCTCTACATCAAGGTGACTGCCACGGCCGGGGGCCATACCGCGGTCGTCGAGATTACCGATCATCACACCAATGTCACGTGCCATACGCTCGACGGTATTCCGGTATGCGGCAAGTCGGCGGGGGAGTGTGCCGCCTGCGCCGAGCGTGTGGTGGCCGAGCGGGCGGCGGATAAGGCCGACACGCCCATGTCGATTGAGTCCATCAT
>CALHJX010000171.1:0-1342 GCA_938033385.1 uncultured Collinsella sp.
CACTCGACATCGTGGGTGCCGAGTACGTCCGTGACGTCCGTCCCGGCGAGATTTTGCGCATCAGCGCCGAGGGTCTGGTATCCGAGCAGGGCGTGCCTGCAGCCGAAGAGCCCGCAAACTGCATCTTTGAGCAGGTCTACTTTGCCCGCCCCGACTCCATCATGAACGGCAAGAGCGTCTATGCCTGCCGTTACGACATGGGTCGTCAGCTGGCACACGAGGAGCCCGTCGAGGCCGATCTGGTCATCGGCGTGCCCGACTCCGGCCTGCCGCCCGCGGAGGGGTATTCGCACGAGAGCGGTATTCCCTTTGGCGAGGGCCTTATCAAGAACCGCTACGTGGGCCGTACGTTTATCGAGCCCACGCAGGAGCTGCGCGCCATGGGCGTGCGTATGAAACTCAACCCGCTGCGCGACAACATCGAGGGCAAGCGCCTGGTCGTCATCGACGACTCCATCGTGCGCGGCACCACCATGGTGCAGCTCGTCAAGATGCTACGCAACGCTGGCGCCAAGGAGATTCATATCCGCATCAACTCGCCCGAGGTCATCTGGCCGTGCTTCTACGGCATCGATACCGACGTGCAGTCGCAGCTTATCAGCGCCAACAAGACGGTCGATGAGATTTGTGAGTATATCGGCGCCGATTCGCTGGCCTTCCTTTCGGTCGAGGGCCTGCTTAAGGTCATGCCCAAGGGCGGTTACTGCGATGCGTGCTTTACCGGCCGCTACCCCGTGGCGATTCCCGAGAGTTTTGGCCGCGACAAGTTCATGGAGGGCTTTAAGCCCCGCAACCTGGACAAGCCGCTGCACTTTGACGACGACGCCGTGGTCGAGAAATACGACGACCGCAGCTGGGAAGAGGAACACGGCGAGGCCTAAAACCTGCCAAAAAGGGACAGGTTTATTTTGGTAGGTTTTACCTGCTGTTTTGTTGATATGACGGCGCGCGTTGTTATGGCGCGCGCCGAAATGAACGCAACTATGAGCACCGTTTGGCGCCCGGGCGGCGCCACGGTAGTGGGAGAGGAAGGCTCAGATGAGCGACAGCAAGCATGTGACGTATGAGGATGCCGGCGTCGATACCGCCGAGGGCGGCCGCGCCGTCGACGCTATTAAGCAGATGGTTAAGGACACCAACCGTCCCGAGGTCATCGGCGGCATCGGTGGCTTTGGTGGCCTGTTCTCGGCTGCCGCGCTTAAGGATATGGAAGACCCGATTCTGATTAGCGGTACCGACGGCGTGGGCACCAAGCTCGTGCTCGCCCAGATCATGGACCGTCACGAGACGGTGGGCCAGGACCTGGTTGCTATGTGCGTCAACGACATTTTGGCTTCGGGGG
>CALHJX010000172.1:0-5533 GCA_938033385.1 uncultured Collinsella sp.
AATCGGAGCCTGACCGGCGGCGCCAAGGACAATCATCGTGACCGGAGGGCCGACAACGAGCGTGGTGATGGCGACGGCGCCACGCTCGGCCTCGTTGCCCATGGTGCCCATCAGACCAGCGTACATAGCGTTGTTGGCGCCGGTGCAAGCCGCCAGCATCACCATGGCAGAGATGCCAAACAGGTTGTCGTTGAACACATAAAGGATGAGCAGCGACACGGCAACGACCACGATCTGCTTGACGGCGATGATGATGGCGCCGCGTGCAGCGGCGGCAGGAGCACTCTTAAACGAAATCGTCGTACCGACGATGAGCAAAAACGCGCCCACGAGCGGGCCTGCGCCCTGCTGGGTCATGCCAAGCGTAAAGCTGCCGAGCGTTTTGAACAGGTCGGGGAATAGCGTGTTGAGCAGGCAGCCCAGCAAAAGCGGCACCAAAATATTGGCACCCGGGATGGAGGACATCTTAAAGAACGGCTCCTTTGCCGCCGGCGCCTCCACCGCAGTCGATTCACTCATATATATCTCCTTTGGATGCATGCGAATCGTAGCCGCATGCGCCTATATCAGAAAGAAGGCGACGGTCCCGAGTCGCAGGAGCCGTCGCCGAATAATCGTCGCGGAGTATTACCCGTCCAGGACGATGCCGCCGTCGCAGTCACCGATCTCGCCGTTCACGAAGCTGGCGAGGTCGGAAGCGAAGAACAGCACCATCTGCGCAGGCTCGCTGGCCTGGGCGGTGCGGCCCAGAGGAATACCGTTGATGATGCGCTGAGAATTCTCGTCAGAGAGAATCGAGGTCATATCGGTCAACGTGAGCGACGGGCACACGGCGTTGCAGCGGACGCCAAACTTGCCGCCTTCCTTGGCGACCGCCTTGGTTAGACCGTTAACACCGGCCTTGGAGCTCGCGTAAGCCGCGGTGCCGAGCAGGCCGCCGCCGATCTTGCCAGCAACAGAACTCACGTTGACGATAGTGCCGGCATGAGCCGCCTTAAAGTGCGGGTACACGGCGTTCATCATGGTAAAGGTGCCATTGAGGTTGATGTCGATGGTGCGACGCCACTCGGTGTCATCGATCTCGTCGAACTTCTTGGTGCTGATGACGCCAGCGCAGTTGATCAAGATGTTGGTTTGCGGCAGGTCCGTAAAAATCTGCTCGACGGTCTCGCGTGCCTTGGGCGCATCGGCAACATCGAGCTGATAAAACTTGTTGCCCTCGCCAAGCTCGGCCACAGCGGCCTCGCCCTTAGCAGCGTTCCTTGCGATGAGCGCGACATGTCCGCCGCCCGCGACGATGCCCTTGGCGATCTCGAGGCCAATGCCCTGAGTGCCGCCCGTGACAATCGCGGTCTTGCCCGTGAAGTCAAATGCCATGACTCCATCCCCCTTTATCTAAGGTGTCTCCTTGCGGGAAGTTGGAGCATCGCACGTGGCGATTATATGAGTCCCAGTCGTCATGGTGGTGACAACCCCTCGCCTAACCGCGTGCATAGTAGTTCTTTGAAACGCTTCAGCAATTGAATGATTTTAAGTCTTAATGCACTCTTAATATTGCCTAGCGGCCAAGTAGATTTTTGGGACATGCCTAGAAATCCACCGAATGGGATGGTTGAGCGGGGGTATCATCTTTTACCGAAAATAGTTTCTAGTGTTAGGGGTTTTCGGTGGAAGATACCGATTTCCGTGAACTTGGGCGTCAGCTCCTTACCGAGTTCGGCAGCATGCATCAGCGCATTTCGCGTTTTGCGGACAAAGCCCTCGGCGGCGAAATGGCTGTCATGCGCGCTCTCATGCTCGCTGGCGGTTCGCTCACGCCGAGCGAACTCGCTGATCGCGCCTGGGTCTCGAGCGCCCGCATCGCCAATATCTTACGCGCCCTCGAGGCCAAGGGCTGGATCGAGCGCGAGCACTCAAAGACCGACCGTCGTCGCGTACATGTCACGGTGACCGAAAAAGGATTCCAGGATCTCGAAATCAAACGTCGGGAATTCGAGAACCGCACTGCGGCTTTCCTCGAGCAGCTCGGCGAAACAGATACCCAAGAGATGGTGCGCCTTCTAAGACGTGCCAACGAAATTATCGACCGCAATCAAGAAAGGAGAGATGCCGAGTGAGGATTCTCAAGCTCTTCAAAAAACATGTCCTGGCACTGTTTGCAGCTATCGTACTTATCGTAATCAGCTGCAACGCCGATCTGGCACTGCCTACCTATATGAGCGACATCGTCGACGTGGGCGTGCAGCAAGGCGGCATCGCCTCGCCCGTGCCCGACACCATTCGCGCCGAATCGCTCGACGACCTCGAACTCTTTATGAGCGCCAAGGACGCCAAGGCTGTGGAGGCCGTGTTTAGCAAGGCTGACAAAAACGACATTCGAACGTACGAGGGCACCGAGGAAGAGCGTGCCGATGGAGGCAAGATTGCCGACATTATGAGCCTGCCCGAGACTGTTGTCCTTTCGCTCAACCAGGGCATCGACGCCAACTCCATGGGCGACATGATGGGCTCGTCCAGCGAGAAAGACGACAACGCTGCCCAGGCCATGCCCACCCCCGAGCAAATGGCAGCGATGACGCCCGAGCAGCTCGCCGAGATGCAGCAGAAGGCCGCGGCGGCGCAGAACATGCAAAAGCAGATTGATGCCGACGGCGGTAAGATCACTATGAAGAGCCTGCGCCTGGGCGTTGAAGGCGACCTAATCGACCAGGGTAAGCTCATCGAGGGCGCCAACCAAATGGCGGACAAAATGGGCTCCATGTCGGGCTCCATCGTCACCCAGCGCGCCGTGAGCTATGTGCAGGACGAGTACAAGGCACAGGGCATCGACCCCGCCGACGTGCAGAACGCCTACCTGAGCCGCATGGCGACCACGATGTTTGGGCTGTGCCTGGTGTCGCTGGTCGCCACCATCCTGACCGGCGCCGTGGCTTCGCGCACCGCCTGCTCCATCGCTCGCGACCTGCGCCACGAGACCTTCAACAAGGTTATGCACTTCTCGCCGGCCGAGGTGGGCAAGTTTAGCCAGGCCTCGCTCATCACCCGCTGCACCAACGACATTCAGCAGATTCAGATGGCCGCAACCCTGTTTATCCGCATGTGCCTGATGGCCCCCGTCATGGGCATCGTCGCCGTCATGCGCGTCCTGGCCAACCACACCGGCCTGGAGTGGACCATCGCCGTGGCCATCATCGCGGTCTCGGCCGTCGTCGGCGTGCTCATGGGCCTCACCATGCCCAAGTTCAAAAAGATGCAGAGCTTTGTGGACCGCGTGAACCTTACCGCCCGCGAGCTGCTCGACGGCCTTATGCCCATCCGCTCGTTCAACCGCGAGGAGCATGAGCTCGAGCGCTTTGACAAGGCTTCGCTCGACCTGATGACCACGCAGCTCTACACCAACCGCGCCATGAGCTTTATGATGCCGCTCATGATGCTCGTCATGAACTGCATCACCGTGCTTATCGTCTGGTTTGGCGCGCAGGGCGTGTCCGACGGCGTGATGCAGGTCGGCAACATGATGGCGTTTATCTCCTATACCATGCAGATCGTCATGGCGTTTATGATCCTCACCATGGTTTCGGTTATCCTGCCCCGCGCCGAGGTCGCAGCCGAGCGTGTGGAAGAGGTCATCACTTGCCCCACGAGCATCAACGACCCTGTCTCGCCCAAACTGCCCGCGGCCAGCGCGCCGCGCGGTGAGCTCACCTTCCGCGACGTGAGCTTCCAGTATCCCGATGCCCGCGCCGACGTCATCAGCGGCGTGAACTTCACCACGCACGCCGGTCAGATGCTCGGCATCATTGGCTCCACGGGCTCGGGCAAGTCCACGCTCGTACAGTTGATTCCGCGCCTGTACGACGTCACGGGCGGCAGCATTTCGCTCGACGGCATCGACGTGCGTGACATGACCCTTTCCGAGCTGCGCCGCCGCATTGGCTACATCCCGCAGCAGGGACGCCTATTCTCGGGCACCGTCGAGAGCAACCTCAAGTTTGCCGGCGACATGGTAAGCGATGATGACATGCACCAGGCAGCGCGCATCGCACAGGCCGAGGACTTTATCGCCGAGCGTGAGGGCGGTTACGACTCCCCCATCAGCCAGGGCGGCTCCAATGTCTCGGGCGGCCAGCGTCAGCGCCTGGCCATCGCCCGCGCCTTGGCCAAGAAGCCCGAGGTCGTAGTTTTCGATGATTCGTTTAGCGCGCTTGACTACAAGACCGACGCGCGCCTGCGCGAGGAGCTTGCCAAAAACGTTACCGACGCCGCGCTCGTGGTCGTGGCCCAGCGCATCGCGACCATCATGCACGCCGACCAGATCATCGTGCTCGACGACGGCCACGTGGTGGGCACCGGTACGCACGAGGAACTGCTGCACAGCTGCCCAGCGTACCTGGAGATCGCACAGTCGCAGCTTTCCGCCGAGGAACTGGGGCTTACCCAAGAAGAGATTGCAGCCGTCACGGAAGGAGGCGAGCGCTAATGGCAGACGAGACCAAGACTCAAATTCCCAAGCCCACCCGTCAGCGTGGACCCATGGGCCGCATGGGTGGCATGCGCCGTGGCGAAAAGGCCAAGGACTTTAAGGGCACCATGAGGCAGCTGCTCGGCTATATCGGCCAGCACAAGATTGCCGTGTTTGCCGCCGTCGCCTTTGCCGTGTGCTCGGTCATCTTTAATATTGTGGGACCCAAGGTGCTCGGTCAGGTTACGACCAAGCTGTTCGAGGGCCTGGTTGCCAAGGTCAACGGCACCGGCGATGTCGACTTTAACTGGATCGCCAAGACGCTCGGCTTTTTGCTCTGCCTGTACCTGGCGAGCTCTGCCTGCAGCCTGATCCAGGGCTGGCTCATGACCGGTGTCACGCAAAAGATCTGCTACCGCATGCGCAAGGAGATTGCCGCCAAGATTGCCGTCGTGCCGATGAGCTACTTCAACGGTCACAGCAAGGGCGATGTGCTCAGCCGCATCACCAACGACGTCGATACACTCGGCCAGTCGCTCAACCAGAGCGTGACGCAGCTTATTACGTCCGTCACGCAGATTATCGGCGTGCTCGTCATGATGCTGTCGATCAGCCTGCCGCTCACCGGCGTCACCGTGCTCACGCTGCCGGCCGCCGCGATTATCTTAATGGTGATGATTCACTTCTCGCAGCCGTACTTCCGCGAGCAGCAGCAGGTCCTAGGCACCGTCAACGGCATTATCGAGGAGGATTTTGCCGGCCAGAACGTCATTCAGGTGTTCGACCGCGCCGAGGCTTCGATCGAGGAGTTCGACCGTCAAAACGACCGCCTCTTTATTAGTGGCTGGCGCTCGCAGTTCCTGTCGGGCCTGATGATGCCGCTTATGAGCTTGGTGGGCAACATGGGCTACGTGGGCGTCGTCGTGGTGGGTGCGCAGCTCGCGCTGACCGGCAATGCCACGCCCGGCGACATTCAGAGCTTTATCCAGTACGTTCGCAACTTTACGCAACCCGTGCAGCAGCTGGGCAACGTGAGCAACACGATGCAGTCGATGGCAGCCGCCACCGAGC
>CALHJX010000173.1:0-1488 GCA_938033385.1 uncultured Collinsella sp.
TCGACAGCCCCTGTGGGCGGGCTATCGATGGACGGAGATGGCTGTCGCCGCGTTTTTGGTTTGCGACGGTCTACAACACTGCTGTAACCGCGTCGTTTTGTCGTTTGTGATGGGGTCGTTGGGGCCCACGGTGCTGAATACTCCGTTTTTTGCACGGTCCAAGGTGGGGTACCCTGAGACGAAGCAAAAAGATGTCTCATATTTATGCAGATACTGATAGGATTTATGCAAGATTCGGGTTGTAAACCGTGCGCGTGCACAAAACCGGTGCGGGGACGTCGGGAGGCGGCTCGGCTCCTAGGGCATTGACCGTGCAGAACGGTTAAAATCGGGACTCGGTCTTAGTTTTACTTGGAAGGATGCATATGGCTTCTAATGTTGATGCTTCTCTAGAGGGGACGCTCTCCTATATCGCGGGACAGCTTAAGACGCTGACTTCTATCGCCTCGCCTACGGGCTATACCCGTGCGGCTACTGATTATCTGATGGAGGCCCTGCGCGATATGGGCTTTGGGCCCGAGCGTTCTAATAAGGGTAACGTGCTCGTTGAGCTTGGCGGCGAGGGCGAGCCGCTCGTACTGGCGAGCCATGTCGATACCCTAGGCGCCATGGTGCGTTCCATTAAGGACAATGGCCGCCTGCGCCCCACGACGCTCGGTGGGCATCAGTGGTCTACGGCCGATGGCGAGAACTGCACCGTCTACACGCGCGACGGCAATGTCTACACGGGCGTGGTTCTTAACACCGAGCCTTCGGCGCACGTGGCCGACGAGCCGGTCAAGACCATCGAGAAGAACATGGAGATCTTGCTCGACGAGAACGTCGACAGCAAGGACGATGTGCTTGAGCTGGGCATTCAGACCGGCGACATCATCGCTATGGATCCTCGCACGACGGTGACGGAGAGCGGCTACATTAAGAGCCGCTTCCTGGATGATAAGCTATCGGCCGCCATTTTGTTGGGCTTGGCGCGTGCCGTCGCCGCTGGCGAGGTGACGCTTTCGCGTAAGGTTTCGCTGCTCTTTACCGTGTACGAGGAGGTGGGTCACGGCGGCGCCTTCGTGCCGGCCGACACGCGCGAGATGATCAGCGTTGACATGGGCTGCGTGGGCGACGACCTAGGCTGCACCGAGCACATGGTGTCGATCTGCGCCAAGGATTCGGGCGGTCCGTACAACTACGACCTGGTGACGGCGCTGTCCAATATCGCGCGCGAGCTTGAGCTCGATTACGCTATCGACGTGTATCCGCATTACGGTTCGGACGTCGAAGCCACGCTCTCTGCCGGCTACGACATTCGCCATGGTCTGATCGGCCCCGGCGTGTATGCGAGCCACAACTACGAGCGTAGCCACATGGACGGCGTGCGCAACACCTTCGAGCTCGTCCGCGCCTACGTACAGCGCTAGCGATGCAGCGGCCTCGGCTGATACGGCAGTACCGACCGAGGCCGTCCGGGGGTGCGGACAGAAAGTTGGACCGCGGGGC